>JACQVO010000209.1 GCA_016209725.1 Candidatus Methylomirabilota bacterium
CCTCGGCCGTGCGGCCGTAGACGGTCCGCAGGAGGGCCAGCTCCTCGGGACGCTTGACCGCCCGCAGGGCGTCGAGGACCGGTGTCGCATCCACGAAGTTCGCACTGGGGAGTGCCTGCCGGAGGGCGTTGAAGGCATCCGCGGACAGGAAGGGAAATTCCACGCCGAGGGTGGCCTCGGCCTGCCCGAGCTTTCTTGCAGCCTCGGCGGCGGCCTCGGCCGCACCGACGGTGCCCCCGGAGGCGGTGGGACGATGGGTGATCCAAAGGCCCTCTGCCTCGATCTGGCCCCGCTCGTCGGGGCGCCCGACATAGAAGGCGTCCTCAAGGCGCCGGCGGGGCAGTCCGACAATCGCCAGGTACTGGCTGCGTCCCATCCGGGTGGCCTGTGCGTGAAAATGGAAGTAATAGCCCCCGGTGAGATAGCGGACGTTGTGTCGCGTGCTGGCCAGGAGGAGGCCGATGCCTGCCTCCTCCATCAGGGAGTCAAGCTTCCTGCTGTCGAACGGCACCATGGCATTCCTCTCCTTTCCCCTTCCCACACCATTGACGGATCCTTGCCTGTATAACCCGTGATCCCGAAACGGTCAACCCCGATGCTGGGCCCCGATTTTCGCCCGGCCCGCGCGTCCGCCGTGCGCGAACACAATTCCTCGTTTTTAGTGGACACGTCGGTTTTTGGTGTGATAGTTTCCCCGACCACAAACAGCGGTTTGAAATGAAGGTTTCCTCCGGATGGACCTGGTCGAGAAAATCCTTCAGCGAGATGCGCGGTCGGCGGCACGGCTCATGACCATGATCGAGAACGGCGCCGCCGAAGCCATCACCGCCCTCAAGGCGCTGTATCCCCACACAGGCAAGGCGTTTGTCATCGGCGTGACGGGTCCCCCGGGATCGGGCAAGAGCACGTTGACGGACGGGATCACGGAGGAACTCCGCCGCCTGGGCAAGACGGTCGGTATCGTCGCCGTGGACCCGACCAGTCCGTTCACCGGCGGGGCCATCCTGGCCGACCGGATTCGCATGCAGCGGCACAGTTTGGACGCGGATGTCTTCATCCGAAGCATGGCGACCCGGGGCCACCTGGGCGGGTTGGCCCGCGCGACCAACGACGTCGTGGATGTCCTGGATGCTGCCGGCAAAGATTATGTCCTCATCGAGACTGTGGGGGTCGGCCAGGACGAGGTCGAGGTGGTGCGGGCCGCGCACACGAGCATCGTGGTCGCCGTCCCCGGCCTGGGGGACGACATCCAGGCCATCAAGGCCGGCATCATGGAGATCGGGGATCTCTTCGTGGTGAACAAAGCCGATCGTGACGGCGCCGACAGGACGGCCATGGAGATCGAAATGATGCTTCATCTTGGCATGGCAACCGGGGGGTGGCAGCCCAAGGTGCTGAGAACCGTGGCGATCAAGGGTGAGGGCGTGGCGGAGCTGACCAGGGCGATCCTGGAGCATCAGGCCTTCCTGGAGAAGGACGCAGGACACCGGCAGAAGGGCAAGGAGCGGAGCCGGTGGGTGTTCCGCGAACTCCTCCAGGAGCGGGTGACCGCCCGGGTCCTGGAAAAGGTCACAGAGAATGGGACGCTGGAACGGTTGATCGAGCGTATCGCGGCGCGAGAAATGGATCCCTATTCGGCCGTGGAAGAGGTGCTGAAGAAGGCGGGCTTGTAGGCCGAAGAAAGCGGCAGCCGGCGTGTCGCGGGCAGCGGTGACAGCGAGAAAGGGGAACGGATACTTCAAGTGGGCGGAGCGGAGCTTCGCCCCCCGCCAGGTCTTCGACAAGCCGGAGGCCCTCAAGGGGATCCGGGTGGTCGAACTGTGCACGCTGATCCTGGGGCCGGCCACGCCGGATTTCCTCGGGGAGTTCGGCGCCGAGGTCATCAAGGTGGAGCTGCCTGGGTCCGGCGATACCATGCGCTACGTCCCACCCAATGGCTGGTTCTGGCGCAACCTGTGCTTCGGCTTTGCCACGCAGAACCACGGGAAGTACCACGTGGCGATCGACGTCCACCACGCCGAGGGCCAGGAGCTGTTCCGCAGGCTCGCGGCCAAGGCGGACGTCGTGGTGGAGAATGTCCGCCCCGGGACCATGGACGGTTGGGGGCTCGGCTATCGCCGGCTCTCCCGGCTCAATCCAAAGCTCATCTATCTCGCCGCGACGGGCTTCGGCCAGTGGGGGCCCTTTTCGGTGGGCCGTGCCTCCTATGATCTTCTGGCTCAGGCGGCGAGCGGTCTGGCAGGCATCACCGGCTTCCCGGAACGGTCGCCCATGAAGAGCGGAATCTACCTGGGCGATTATTTCGGGGCCCTGATGAACTGTATCGGGATCCTGGCGGCGCTGCATCACCGGGGACGGACGGGCCAAGGGCAGTTCATCGAATACTCCCAGGCTGAAGGGCTGATCCGGACGATGGACTGGACCTGGCTGTACCAGGGTCTCACCGGGAAGGAGCGGCAACGATCAGGCAACCGGGATGTCGCCATCAGTCCTTCCGACATCTTTCGCTGCAAGGATGGCCTGGTGGCCATCGCCGCGGGACGTGACGGGGAGTTCGCGGGGCTGTGCCTGGCCATGAGGCGGGAAAGGCTGGCCAAGGAGAGGCGATTCGTCACCCTGCAGGCCCGGCTGGTGGAGGAGCACAATCTGGCCCTGAACCGCGTCATTGCAGAGTGGGCTGCCGGCAGGACAGTCAAGGAACTGGTCGGCCTGGGGCAGCGGTTCGGCTTTGCGGCTGCCCCCGTGCAGCACGCGAAGGACCACCATCGGGACCAACACCTGCGGGCACGGGGCGCGGTCTGGCAGTACGAGGATCCGCTGTACGGGGATATGGTGGAATATGGGCCGGCGCCGAAGCTGTCGGGAACCCCGGGCCGGATCAAGTGGGCGGCGCGACCCGTCGGCTTCCACAACGAGTACGTGTTCCGGAAACTGCTGGGATTGACCTCCAAAGAGATCCGGGCGCTGGAGGACAGGAAGGTTATCGGGAAGTGGGCGGATCGGGTCGGGGCGAAGCCGCCCGACGATTGGATCCCCGGGCAGGGGGAGATCTTCTGACGGCATCGACGTCGGAAGAAGCGTTCGACTGTTCGACCGTTCGGCTGTTCGGGAACTGCCGAATCCGCCAAAGGCGGAAACTGCCGAACGGCCGAACGTATTGACACCCAAGTGCTCCCGGTCGGAATTAGGGTGACGTATTCTTCGGACTACCATGCCGTTCGTGGTGAGCCTGTCGAACCCCGAACGGCAGGTAGGACCCGGGCATTCGCCCTTCGACGGGCTCAGGGTGAACGGGCAACTATGCGTCAGAGCAATTTCGAAGGGCAGCACTAAGGCGGGCCGATGGCGAGTCCAAGGGACCAGTCGAAAGAAGGGGGGCAGGGGCCAGGCGGGGACTGGCTGGAGTGGATCCGCCCCCGGACCGAGCCTGCGGGCGCGTTTGCAAAGCCCGAGGCGCTGGACGACCTCGTGGTCCTGGACGCGAGCAGCGGCAGCCTCGCCGGCCCCTTCTGTTCCTCCATCCTGGCAGAGTGGGGGGCCCGGGTCATCCGGATCGAGCCCCCGGGGGGCGACGTCGTTCGGGGTTTCTCCCCCTTCGGCTTGGAGCACAACGGGACCGGCCTCGCCTACCTTGTCGAGGGGCGGAACAAGCTGCATATCACCTGCAACCTCGAAAAAGCCGAGGGGCGAAGGCTCCTCCGCCGGCTGGCCGGCAAGGCGGACGTGATCATCGAGACGTACAGGCCGGGGCAGATGGATCGCTGGAGGATCGGCTACCGGCAGCTTCGCCGGGCGAACCCCTGCCTGGTGTACGCCGCCATCACCACCTACGGCCAGTTCGGGCCCAAGGCAGTCGCGAACGCCAACCAACCGGACTACGATGTGGCCGATCAGGCCCTCTCCGGGCTGGTGTACATCACCGGCGAGCCCGCCCAGGACCCCGTCCACCCGCAGCCCTACGAAACGCCCACCCGATCGGGCAACTGGATGGCCTGGTATGCCGGCGGCGCCTGGGCAGCCTTCGGGATTCTCACGGCGCTTTCGCACCGGCGTCGGACGGGTGAGGGACAACTCGTGGATGTGAGCCCGCCCGAGGGTCTCATGCGCTTCCTGGAGGACATGGTCCTCTACTATGACAAGGCCGGGCGTATCCGGGAACGACTCGGCGTGGTGGACAACGCCGTCTCCCTCTACAACTTCGTCCGGTGCAAGGACGGCTATCAGATGATCGCCGGCTTCTCCGACGCGAACTTCGCCGGGGTCACCAACATCATGGAGCGGCCCGAGTTGCGGGAGGATCCCCGCTTCGATACCTCCGTCAAGCGCGCGCAGAACCGCCTGGCCCTCCACGCCGAGGTGGAAGAGTGGAGCCGCCAGTACACCTCGCAGGAGATCCTGGCGAAGGTGCAGGACTATATGCTCAACAAGCGGGGGCCCGGGACGGTCGCCACCGGCCGGGTGAACTCGCCCGCCGAGACATTCCAGGAGGAGCATTGGTGGGTGCGGGGCTCCCTGACCACGGTGGATGACCCGATCTACGGGGAACTGTCCATGCAGGGGCAGCCGTGGAAGGCCACCGGAACGCCTCCCCGGATGAAGTGGGCCTGCCGCCCGCCCGGCCAGGACAACCAATACGTGTATCTGAAATATCTCGGCCTGGACCCTTCGAGGCTGGCGGCATATCGCAACAAGGGTGTCGTGTAAGAATTTCGGATTGCGCCTGCCTGCCGCGACGGTCGCGGCGCAGGCAGGGATTTCGGATTTCGAATTTTTAAAACCGAAATCCGGGTACCCTCTGGGTGTCCGAAATCCGAAATGAGGTCAGAGGTTGATCGTGGAGACGATCCTACAGGGGACCGCGGAGATCCGGTTCACCCACCCCGACGCATTCCGGGAATGGGTGCGAGAGCACAAGCGGCGGGAGATGGTCGAGAAGCTGATGACGGAGGGGGAGGCCGTCTCCCGCTGCGTCGCCGACGGCGACTACATCGCCTACGACTTCTCCTCGCTGACCCGCGGGCCCCAGGCCCTGGTGCGTGAGATCATCCGACAGCGACGGCGAGACCTCTGGATCTGCGCCGAGTTCACGCTGCACGAGTCGGCCCTGCTGGTGGGGGGCGGGTGCGCCAGTCGGATTGATGTGGGCTTCCTGGGCTATGGCAACTACATCGGCCGGGCGGTCAGCGACGGGCGCGTGCGCGTCTTCGACTGGACCAACGGGGCTTTGGCGTCCCGCATGCTGGCGGGGGCGCGGGGCGTTCCCTTTATGCCCGTGCGAACCCTGCTGGGAACGGACACGCTGCGCCATTCCGGGGCCCGGGTCGTGCACGACCCGTTTACGGGGGACCCCGTCTGCCTGGTACCCGCGCTGAATCCGGATGTTTTCCTGGTCCACGTCCACCAGGCCGATGTGTTTGGAAACGCGCGCATCTTCGGCACGAACCTGTTCGCCCTGGAGGCCGCCACGGCCGCCAGGAAAGTGATCCTCGCGGCCGAGGAGATCGTGGATCCGCTGGAGTTTCGCAAGGATCCCGCCCGGACGACGATCCCGTACTTCCTGGTGGACGCGGTCGTTCACCTGCCCTTCGGGGCGTACCCCGGCGGGGTCCAGGCCCGCTACGAGCTGGATCTGGAGCACATTGACAAGGTCAACGCGATTCAGAGCGAGGAGCAGATGCAGGCGTATCTGGCCGAGTTCATCTACGGGGTGCAGGACCACGCGGACTTCCTGAATCGCAAGGTGGGCTGGCACCGCCTGCAAGACCTGGCGCGGCGGGCGACGATCCGGGAGGGATACCACTGACCGAAATGCGGAATTCGGAATGCGGAATGGCGAATGATCCGGGCATTCCGCATTCCACACTCCGCATTCCGCAATTGAGAGATGATTGAGTTCACCGATACGGAGTTCATGATCTGCACCGCCGCCCGGCTGCTGGAAGACCGGAAGACGGTCTTCGTGGGGTGGGGCATGCCCCAGCTCGTGGCCATGCTGGCCGAGCGACTGTACACGCCCAGTCTCGTGCAGATCTTCGAGTTCGGCGCCATCGGCCCCCAGAGCCTGATCCCCTTCGTGCGGGGGACCATGGGCGGACCGAGCAACGTGTACCGGTCGCTGCAGTGGAGCAACATGAACTGGGCTTTCGCCTACGCGGGGACCGGGTACGTGGACTACGGCATGATCGGAGCGGCCCAGATCGACACCTTCGGCAACGTCAACTCCACCCTCCTGGGCGGGACGTACGAGCGGCCGGCACGGCGCTTTCCGGGGAGCGGCGGAGGGAACGAGGTGGCCTCGCTGTGCTGGCGGACGATCCTGGTCATGAAGCACGAGCCGCGGCGGTTCGTGGAGCGCCTGGACTTCATGACGTCCCCCGGGTACCTGGACGGTCCCGGCGGGCGCGAGAAGGTAGGGTTGCCCCGGGGCACCGGGCCATGGCGCGTGGTGACCTCGAAGGCGCTCTTCGGCTTTGAGGAGGAGACGAAGCGCCTCACGCTCCTGGGAGTCCTGAAGGGGCTGTCGGTTCCGGAAGTGTTGGACGGGATGGAGTTCCGGCCGCTCGCGACAGACCTGGTGGAGGAGATCGCCCCCCCGGCAGACGAGGAACTCCGTGTCCTCCGGGAGCAGATTGACCCCTCGGGGATCGTCATCCGGGGCGAGAAGATGCGGGCGGCCCGTTAGCCCCACGAGTGGACGGTGACGGATGAGTCAACTGGCGCTGGATGAGATCCACCTGAAGGTGGAGGACCTGCGCCTTTCCTTCGGAGGGGTGCAGGCCTTGGGCGGGGTCAGCCTGGACGTCCGCCGGGGAGAGATCTTCTCCCTCATCGGCCCCAACGGCGCCGGCAAGACGGTCCTGCTCAACTGCATCAACGGGCTGTACCGGCCCGATGCGGGACGCATCCTGTTCGAGGGACGGGACATCACGCCTCTCTCCCCGCATCGGCGGGCGGCCCTGGGGATCGCCCGGAGCTTTCAGAAGATCGAGCTGTTCTCCGGCATGACGGTGCTGGACAATATCCGGCTGGGGCGCCACCTGCACATGCGGGCGGGGATCCTGGCGGGCGCCTGCTACGTCGGGAAGGCGGCACGGGAGGAGCTCCACCACCGGGACTTCATCGAGCGGGAGATCATCGACCTCCTGGAGATCGCCCACATCCG
>JACQVO010000210.1 GCA_016209725.1 Candidatus Methylomirabilota bacterium
CCTACGACGAGGGGTCTATCCAGGTGGACGGCGTCGAGGTGGGATTCCGCGATGGCCCCGGCGGGGCCCGGCAGCCCCGGGGTGACCGGGAGTTGTCCCGGATCCGGGCCGACCTCGGCATGGTGTTCCAGTAGATCAACCTGTTACCCCAACAGACCGCCCGGGAGAACGTGATGCACGGCCTGCGCAAGGTGCGCGGGCTGTCGGCCGCCGAGGCCAAGCGGATCTCAGAGCAGTGGCTGTCCCGCGTGGGGTTGGCTGACAAATTTGACAGCCTGCCGAGCCAGCTTTCGGGCGGGCAGCAGCAGCGGGTCGGTATCGCGCGCGCCGTGGCGATGGATCCCAAGGTCCTCCTGCTCGACGAGATCACCTCGGCGCTCGACCCCGAGCTGGTCGGCGAGGTGTTGACGGTCGTTCAGGAGCTGGCCCAAGACGGCATGACCATGATCGTGGTGACCCATGAAATGACCTTTGCGCGCGACGTCAGCACGCGCATCGTCTTCATGGACGATGGACGGATTCAGGTTGAGGGTACACCACGAGACGTGCTTTCCATGACCAACCACGAACGCCTGAAAGCCTTCCTGGCCCGCATCGAACTCAAGCTGCACTAGCCCCCCCGGAAGGAGTCGGTCTACCGGCGCCGATCTCGGGAAGATCGAGCAACTTCCCGACCCGACCGGGATGAAAGACGGGGTTGTCTCGACTATCCCCGGGAATAGGCGAGAGACTTGGCCTCAGTGGGGGATCGGAGTTATTGTCCCGTGGTGCGCAGGAGCTGGTAGCGGTCGATCGGCCGAACCGTGAGGACGAGAAAGGTTGATTCCCGCAAGACGACCAGGGTGACGTCCTGCCCAACCTGGGCCTGCCAGAGCCTCCGGTAGAATTCCTCCTGACTCCCGACCCTTTCCCCGTTGATCCGCGTGATGACGTCGCCGCGTTGGAACCCGGCCTGCCTCGCCGGCCCGACTGGAGACATCCCGGCCACCACGACGCCCCGTTCCCCGGGAACGGTGTAGAGGCCGATCCAAGGGCGGGGCCGGCGACTCGTCACCCTTCCCTTGCCGATCAGCTCGTCCTTGGAGGCCGTGAAGAGTTCGATCGGGATGGCGAGATTGACGAAGGGAGGTTGCTCGCCGATCCTGAGAGAGGTGATGCCGATGATCTCCCCCTGGACGTTCACGAGCGGGCTCCCGCCGAAGGCCGGATTGTAGGGGGCCACGATGAAGGCCCGGTCGAGCATGTACTCCCAGTAGCCGGCGAAGCTCCGGATCTCCTGCACGCTCCCCTGGGTCACCATGAGGTCATTGTCGTCCTCCACCCCGACCGTCGCCGCGACCTCACCCACGGCCACTTTGGACGAGTCCCCCAGTGAGGCGGCAGGCCACGGCCCATCCCCTTCGAGCTTGATGACGCCCAGCCCGCTTTCCAGATCGAGGCCAACCAATTTCGCGGGGACGATACGGCCATCGCGGAGAGTCACCCGGATGATCTCCGCGTCGAGGAGGACATAGCTCACCGTCACGGCGTATCCCGCCGGATCGAAAATCACCCCGCCTCCCCACCGCTCCGGACCCAGGGTGAGGACCGAGGGTCGGTCAAGCGGGACGCGGACCTTGATCCCGACGACCGCGGGTTGAACTCGCTGGACATACGAGGGGTGGCTGGACGGCTTCAGGGGGTTGAACGCCGGTCCCCAGTCTTTCGGAACGGTCGAGGGCCCCTGGGGGATCAAGAGCGCGACGAGCAACGGAAGCACTGTCGGTCTCATGGCCGGCCTCCTCCGGATATGCATATACTCTACCCCATCGCCGTGAAGTGCGCCAGAGACTTGCCAGGGGGCCGATCCGGATGGACGACGCCGATCACGGGATCTTCCGACCGTGTGATTCCCGGCCCCCAAGAGGGGATAGCCGCCTGTCCGCGCCACCTGCGCCGACGGGCATTTTGTTCCTGTCCGGACGTTGAGGAATTCAGACCCACGGACCGTCCATGCCCATCCTGCCTTTCGGTTAGGAAGTTTTAATCCGCCGTTAATTCCCTTCCCATGTTCGCGGCTTATGCTTTGGGCTGGGTGCGGTTGTCCAATCTCTTGGAGAGGGTTGAATCGTCAATTGGAGGTGGGAGCATGTGGAACGCAGGGAAACAATGGGTGGCAGCAAGGAAGACCATGCTTGTCGTGGCGGTGGCCGCGCTCCTCGTGGGGAGCGGCCTGGGGATCGGGCTGGCCGGCGGAAGGCTCCACCAAATGGCAGCCGGAGCCACCAGCATGGTCCCGGCAGTGGCGAGCCCGGCCGGGGCTCCCGCCGGCTTTGCCGACCTGGCGGACAGGCTGGCCCCCAGCGTCGTGAACATTCGGGTCACCAAGGTGGAACGGGTGACCGGTCCTGGGCTCATGGGGCCCGAAGAGGAGTCCGGCCGCGACTTCCCCTTCGGTCCATTTTTCGAGCGCTTCTTCCGCGAGATGCCGCGGCAGCCGCGCGAGTTCCGCCTGCAAGGCGCTGGCAGCGGGTTCATCATCGGCAAGGAGGGCCTGATCGTCACCAACAACCACGTGGTTGAGGGGGCGAAGGAGGTCACGGTCACGCTGGCGAGCAAGGAGGAGTATCCGGCCAAGGTGATCGGGCGCGACCCCAAGACCGACATCGCCCTGGTGAGGATCGAGCCGAAGGGGACGCTCCCGGCGGCGCCCCTGGGGGATTCGGACCTGTTGCGGGTCGGGGACTGGGTCCTCGCGATCGGCAACCCGTTCGGCCTGAACAACACGGTCACCGCCGGGATCATCAGCGCCAAAGGGCGCGTGATCGGAGCGGGGCCCTACGACGATTTCATCCAGACGGATGCCTCGATCAATCCCGGGAACTCGGGAGGCCCGCTCTTCAATCTGCAGGGCGAGGTGATCGGGATCAACACCGCCATCGTGCCCAACGGCCAGGGGATCGGTTTTGCCGTCCCCATCAACCTGGCCAAGAGCCTCCTGCCCCAACTGGAGGCCAAGGGTGAAGTAAGCCGGGGCTACCTGGGGGTGAACATCCAGGCCGTCACGCCGGAGTTGGCGAAGAGCCTGAACCTGCAGGACAAGAAAGGCGCCCTGGTCGCCGACGTGACCAAGGGGAGTCCGGCCGAGGCCGCCGGCATCAGGCGGGGCGACGTCATTGCCAAGTTCGACGGCAAGGAAGTGTCTGAGATGCACAACCTGCCGCCGTTGGTTGCGGCGACGCCGATTGGCAAGGAAGTCCCGATCACGATCTTCCGGGAGGGGACGGAGCAGACCCTGCGGGTCAAGGTCGGTCGGATGCCGGGCGAGCCTGCCGAGGCGTCCGGACCGGCGGAGCCTGAGCAGAGCAAGTGGGGGCTGGCCCTCCGGGATCTGGACGCCCGCGCGGCTCAAGGGCTTGGACTCAAATCGGGTGAGGGAGTCCTCGTCGCGGCCGTCCGGCCCGGCAGCGCCGCGGAGCGGGCCGGGATCCGGACCGGCGATGTCATCCTTGAGGTGAATCGCCAGAAGGTCACATCCGTCAAAGAAGTACAGGCGATGGCTCAGAAGGAGCCGAGCTCCCAGTCGCTCTTGGTCCTGCTCCGACGGGGAGATGCGACCCTATTCGCAGCCATGGAACTGAAGTAGGTCGGGGAGTGTTGGAACGGGTGGAGCGGCATGCCGCCCGCAGAGCGGCGTGCCGCCCACCCCAGCCGGAGTCCACCATGGAGAACATCATCGAGTACCGGGACGACCAGGGACCGGTCAATGACTATCCGCGCCGGATCGTCTCTCCGATGGCGCCGGCGCCCTGCTGCATGGATCACATGGAGCGGATCGGACGACCGGCTATCGACGCGAACTGGCGCTATTACTATAAGCGCTGCGCGGTCTGCGGATATGCCGTCCGATGCTTCTACGCCCCCAGCTTGGTGGCACTCCT
This sequence comes from Candidatus Methylomirabilota bacterium, assembly GCA_016209725.1. GTDB lineage: Bacteria > Methylomirabilota > Methylomirabilia > Methylomirabilales > 2-02-FULL-66-22 > 2-02-FULL-66-22. The sequence goes on from JACQVO010000210.1 coordinate 3,921, forward strand.
GGAGGCCGCCAAGCAGATCAAGCTGACGCTGGCGGAGATGAACCTGGGAACCGGCAAGCGGAAGCGGCGAACCCGGGCAGAGATCGAAATGGAGGTCGCCGCCGCCCTGGGCAAGACTCCCGGCCGATCGCGGACGGCCAAAGCGCCCCGTTCACTGATCCCCCTTCGGCGCCGCAGGCCAGCCCCATCTCCCGCCTAGCAGGCTGCGGAAAACGCCGGCGCTATGGTCGGAACTAAGCCCGCCAACGTGTGGTGAGTTCGGGCCGTCTCAATACAGCCGATAGATGAAGATGGAGTAGCCAATCTTGGCCACGGGCTCGCGGGTCCTGAACTTCTTGAACAGATCCGGGTCCTCGAAATAGACCCCCTGCAGGTTCGTGGCGCTGATAGCGACGAAGGGAGTTGGAACCCTGTCCCTGTTCGGGACAAGGACGTAGCTCGGCAGATAGTTGTAGGTGATCCCGTGGTACGTCGGGCTGGCAGTCCCGAAGTAGCTGAGCCAGACCCGTTCGATCTTGTGCTCCTCCATGAGGAAAGGGTAGATCGGGAGGAGATGCCGGTGCCCGATGTTGAGCCGGCTGCCAGAGGCTACGGCGAAGTGCAGGATGACCGGGACCAGGAGGAAGACGGCCTCGACCTCTCTCTTCCTCCATGTCGCCCGCGCGGTCACAGTGGCCAGCACCAGGAGGAGCAGGAACGGGAGCGGAGTCTTCAAGAGAAACGTGACCAGGAAGTAGTGAGTCCACCCGTCGGCTGAGATCTCGCCCATCAGGAAGGCGGATCGCTTTACCTTGAGCAAGGCGACCGAGAGGCCATGCAGGTACGCCTCCGGCAACAGCTTCGCGTCTTGGGCCCAGAGGACGGCCGCCCTGGCCACCCGTCCTTCCGGCAGGACCTCCGTCCACGAACGGGCGTACCCATAGCCGGCTGTCGTTCCCGCCTCGTATCGGAATCCGTGCAGTCCCCAGATGACCACGAAAGCCGTGAGCCCGATTCCGACCAGCGCACCCGAGATGAGGAGCACCTTGTGGACCCGTCTCTCGATGACCGCAGGGGGCCGACCCCTAAACCGGAAGGTCATCGGCCGACCGAGGAGGCCGAGCCCGAGAACGAGCAGGATGGGGGGAGCCCACAGCGCCGAGTACTTTGTGGCCAGGGCCATGCCGAGGGAGAGGCCGGCTAGGAGGCTCCGGGCTAGGGTGACCTCCTGGATCATCCGGGAAAAGAAGTACATGGTCAGGAAGAGAAAACAGGCAACTCCCAGGTCGGTGTTCATGAGCCGCCCGTGAGCCAGGATGTTCGGCTCGAAACTGTAGAGGAAGAGGGCAAAGACGGCGGCACCCCTGCCAAAAAGCCGCTTGGACCACCGGAAAACGAAAAACCCAAGCAACAGCGTGAGGGGCAGGACAGCCAGGCGGCCAAACAAGGTCAACCGGTCAGCATCGTTCGCGATGTAGAGGAAGTCGTAGGCGTTTTGCCAGCGAGAGGATTCGGTCCAGGCTTCCGGGGGAGGCGGGACCTTCGCATCCAGGAAGAGCAGGGGGAGCGCGGTGAGCATCTTGATGAAGGGGGGGTGTTCAGTATGGATGCGAAATTCGCCCTTCGTGAGATGGAGATAGCCGGGGAGCTGTCGCACCAGCTCATCGAAGGTCAGCGATTCCTGCCGCAGGCTGGGAACCGCCTGGAGCAGAATGAGAGCGAAGAAGAAGAAGAGGATCGCCCAATCAGGAACCTTGGGGAAGAAATCGCAGACGGCCGCCAGCCTCGGCTCGTTCTTGATGAAAGCGCTCCGCATCAGGACGATCCGCCAAGCTGCAACAGAAGCCTCCGGATCTGGTCGGCTCGAGCCCCGTCGGGCTCCAACTCCAAGAACCGCATGAAGAAGGCCCTGGCCCTCCCGGGCTCCTCGAGTCCGAGGTACAACAGACCGAGCCGGAGGGTGTCCCTGATGGTGGGGAACAATGTGCCGTCCGAGCGCTCCAAGATCCGCTTCCTGGTGGACCCACCCCATACGTCTCCCGCAGGGGAGGGGGTGCTGTCCGCTGCGTGGGTCGCGATGAAGGACACAGCGGCCTGGTTCGAGAGGGAAAAGAGGGGGGCGCCTACCAGGGCGGTCCGGAAGATCTCCTTCCCACCCCACCACCGATACCAGGTGTCCAGCGGGGCGGTCAGTTGTTCAGACTGGGTGTAGGCGTGATACGCATCCAGGAGGTGACCGGTCAGGATCTGCTGCGCCCAATTCCAATAGGCGCGGCTATCCGACTCGACAACCGTGTGGACCCGGAACAGGGCAATGTCGGAGATGGCCCAGAAATGAAGTACCCGGATCAGCAGCGCCACTCCCAAGATCCCAAGGAAGGGAGGCCGATCCGTGCCCCATGAGACCCTAGATCTGCCCGCGCGGCTGTGCTCGCAAGTGGTAGGCTGGTTCATCCGACCTCAGTTCGTCGTATCCTGATCGCCGTCGTCATACTCTCGCGATCGATCACCTGTCCTCCAGACGCTACATCGGCCTGAGCCTGCGGTCAAGCCTCGCGGCGGACACGCAGGTGATTCTGCCACCCGGGTCAGACGGCTGGCAGACCCTGAGATATGCCCTCGGTGGGTTGGTGCGGCCTGATCGGTTCTCCACGAGGCCCCAGGCGCCGCGGAGCGGACGCGACGAGAATGCCGGCGGATCTCGGACGCACAAGACCAGCGCTTCACCTTCCCATGTTCATCGCCTGTGGTGCCCATCCCGCCCAAATGCGAGAGTCTCCGCCGACCTAGTCCCGAGAGCCCCTCCACAGGCATCCCACAGGAAATCCACAGACAAAATGGTTTTATGCACAGGAAAAATGCCGCTGTCCCCAGGTTGTTCTATTGCATTTCTCGGGAGAGGCGGGATACCCTCCCGGCAGAACATTCATGCCTTCTGCCGGACCCTCCAGCGGGAGCAAGCGCGGAATGGCTCCCCGGGAACCCGACATTATGCCAGCCGACTCGGAGCCCTCACCGGTATGGGTTCGGGTGTGTGCTTGGTGTGGGATTCTCCTTCCGGGGGAAGGGCAGCCCCAGGATTCTGGGGCTGGCCCGGCGTTGACGACCCACGGCATTTGCCCGAGTTGTCGGGATGCCTTCATTGGTGCAGTGATCGCCGAGAGGGCGACCCCCAAGCGAGACAGCCCCGCGGCGAGTGAGCCCGTCTGAGGTCGCCTCTTCTCCGCAACCCCCCCCGGCGCTCCCGCCATCGGACGCAACAACTCGGATCCTCGGTTCCAGGTAAACCGGTTCCGGAACGGTCCGGACGGCGGCTCTCCATCGGACTTGCTCCCTCGATCGGGTTGGGATATGTTCCAGCGACGTGGGGGGCTCGGAGTCTGACGCATCCGCCGGAGATGGGGGAAACGAGCGGCGGGTGAAGGTGAAGGAGGGAGAGACGATGGGGCTCCTGGACAGGTTGACGTCGCTGTTTTCACCCAAGCCGTCCAAGGAGGCCGACGACGCCATCCACATCTACGTGGAGTGCGGCCGGTGCAAGTCGGCCGTCCACGTTCGCCTGGACAAACGCCACGACCTCAGCCAGGGGGAAGCCGGCGGCTACTTCGTCCGGAAGGAGATCATGGACAGCAAGTGCTTCCGTCTGATGACGGCGGAGATCACGCTCGACAGCGGCTACCGCGTCCAGGCCCAGGATCTGCAGGGCGGCCGGTTCCTTTCGAAGGAGGAATTCGAGGCCGCCACGCCCTCCGGGGTAGATCCTCGGAGACCGGGCTCATGAATCGCGGGCCCCGGTCCCATTCCTCTCTGTACAGTCAGCGATCAAGCACTTCCGGGTTCAACAGCGTGGGAGGTCTCTCCCCTCGCAGGGCTTGCACCACGGTGCGGGCAGCGCGCCGGCGGAGTTCACGCTCCGACTCCTCGGAATACCACGCGGCGTGCGGGGTGAGCAGCACATGGGGCAGGCTCCTGAGCGCGTGATCTTGAGGCAGCGGCTCCGCCTCGAAGACATCCAGACCCGCCCCGGCGATCCA
>JACQVO010000215.1 GCA_016209725.1 Candidatus Methylomirabilota bacterium
GAGGTCACGGCCCGGCCCAAGGAGGAGATCGAGGCCGTCATCAAGGGGCCTTTCGCGCCCGGCGGGCGGAGCATCTATAGCTTGCACTGGCCCTTCTGAGAGGCGGTCAATGTAAGACCGACAACGGACAACCGGCCAACCGCTGCAAGGACGCCGACCGGTTGTCCGTTGCCGGTGGTTCGTATTCCATTGTCTGTTGTCGGCTTTTCATTTTCCATCGCCATGGAGTCTTCTATGAGACTCTCGATCGTCGTGACGACCGCCGAGAGCCGGTTCTCGGCTGTCGCGTTCCGAGGAGACCTGGCCGGCAACCTCGCCCGCGTCAAGCGGCTGGGGTATCAGGGGGTGGAGCTGTCCTTCCGGGACCCCAAGACGGTGGATGTGGCGGGACTGAAGGTCCTCTTGGAAAAGCACGACCTGCCGGTCGTGGCCCTCGCCACCGGCCGGGCCTGGGGCGAGGATCGGTTGAGCTTCACTGACCGCGATCCGGCAGTCCGGCAGCGGACGTCCGTGCGCGTGGCCGAGTATCTGGATCTGGCCCGCGATCTGAATGCCATGATCATTCTCGGCCTCATCCGGGGGCGCATCCCGGATGGCGTGAAACCGGCCGTGGCACGCCGCTGGGCCCGCGACGCGATCCGGCGGGCCGCGGACACGGGCGCGCGCCACGACATCCGGCTCGTGATCGAGCCGATCAACCGGTACGAAACGAACTTCCTGTACAACATCGATGAAACGCTGGCCTTCCTCGAGGAGGTTGACCGGCCGAACGTCGGGATCCTTGCCGACACTTTCCACATGAACATCGAGGACGCCTCCATCTCCGGCAGTCTCCAGCGCGCCGGGCGGTCCCTCTTCCATGTCCACGTGGCCGACAGCAACCGGTGGGCCCCGGGGTGCGGGCACCTGGACTTCACCGAGGTGCTGGCGACGCTCCATGCGATGCGCTACTCGGGCTACGTGTCGGTGGAGTGCCTCCCCAAACCCGACCCCGAGAGTTGTCCCCGCATCGCCATCGCGACCCTGCGGAAGGCGGCGTCGCTCGCGGCGCGCAGGAGATAGGTCTGCCGGGCGAGCCGGCCGGCTCGCCCGGGTCCGTTGCGCTTGCCACGCATTGGGGAATTCACCTGGGCAGTTTTCCTCTCACTACCTGGGGGGATGACGGCGCCCAAGGAGTCCGGCCAGGCGAAGAGGGTTCCGGCAGGCAGGTTTTCGCCTGCGCTGGCACACGTCCGCGGCCTTTTGGGGATCGGCAACCTCCAAAGGGCCGTTGTGTTTTTCCGGCAGTATCCAAGCGGGCTGGGTTCAATGCGTGCTGCACCGGCTGGATTTCTCACGCGCCACGCTGGGTCTCAATTACGGTGAATGTTCTACGAATAGCCATGCCGTTCGTGGTGAGCCAGTCGAACCACGGACGTCCACCCTTCGACAAGTCTCAGGGCGAACGGGGGAACTGACGTCACCGTCATTACAGCCAGGAGCATTCAGGGAGGAAAGAATCCATGAAGCCATGGGCAAGCAACCTGAGTCTCATCGGGGCATTGCTCTTCCTGGCTTCCGCCTGTGCCACGACCGGCGTGGGGCCGGAGGCTGAGCGACCGCTACGCGCACAGCACGCCCTGGGAGTTCAGCGCATCCTGGTGTTGGCGGTCTCATTCCCCGATGTGACGGCCCAGCAGTCGCTTGCTCAGATCAGAGAGCATGTGCTGGAAAGCACCGTTGAATACTACTCCAGGACGTCCCACGGCAAGACCGCACTCACAGGGGAGGTCAAAGGCTGGTTTCGGCTTCCACGCCCTTTGGGTGACTATCGGGTTTCTCCGTACAACATCGAGGTGGATCGCCGCCGTGTGTGGCGACTCGTGGAAGATACCCTCAATGCCGCCGAGAAAGACGTGGTCTTCAACCAATACAATCACATCATCATCGTGGTCGGGGCAGATACGAGGCCTGGTGTTGGCTATGGGATGATCGCGTACTCGGCCAATCCCGGCATGTTGTCGGAAAGGCTCCGTCGCGGCGGCGTGCGCATGGAGAAGATCGCGACACGTGGCGGACAGCACTTCAGTGGAGGCATAATCGTCGTCGCCCAGAACGCCCATACGGGTCACATCGTCCATGATCTGGCCCATGCCCTGGGCGGGGTCGTAGGAGGCAAGCGGCCCATCCCTGACCTCTATGACACGGTTCTGCAGGGGAAGGTCGGTACCCTCACCCTGGAAACCTACCCGAAGTTCACCATTTTCATGGGACCCTGGGATGTGATGTCCCGCCATTTTGTCGAACGGGGACAACCCCCGCCTGGGATGTCGTCCTTTACGCGTCTGCGCATAGGGTGGATCGGGGATGACCAGGTTGTGGAAGTGCCTCCAGGCGAAAGCCGGGCGGCGATCCTGCGGCCCCTGGGCGGCGGCCAGGGGACGCTGGTGATCAGGATCCCAGGTCGTTGGGGCACGTATTGTCTGGTGGAGAACCGACACAAGTTGCCCAGTGATCCGGTGCTGCCCACCAGCGGATTGCTGGTCCTTCAGGTGGATGAGTCAAAGGAAGACGGGGACGGCATTGTGCGTGTGGTGGATGCAAATCCCAAGGCAGCTAATTTCGACGCTGCCACCTTCGGCGTCAACGCGGGTCAGACTCCCTCTGTCAACCTGTTGCAGGACGTGGCAATCGAGGTATTGTGGCAGCGGGAGACAGACCTGGCCGTCATGGTGACCAGGCCGTCCCTCGCTGCGGAAGTTCAGGTAATGGCCAGACGCATTCGGGAGATTGACCATCAATTGAAGGGTGCCCCCCAGTCCCCCAGCTCCACGCAAGCCAGAGCCGACCTGACCGCCGCCAAAGAACTGCTGCTGCAGACGAAGGTAAGCGATGCCAGGGCCATGCTGGAGCGCATCAGGTGGCCATGATCCATGAGAGGCAAGGCTCCATTCACGAGAATGGAGGGAGGAGACATCGAACATTTCCCGGCAGGGTGAGTGAGGAAAGGGGGGCTCTGATGGACACGCGGCCGGTCGTGCGTCGTGTTGCGGCAGTGATCTTCATCGCGACTGCCTGGGGGGCGCAGGCCTGGGGGGCGCCGATTGCGGTGAGCCGGTCTCCTCGCCGAAGTACCAGGTGGGGGAAAAGTGGACCTGGCGGGATGAAAAGGGGCGGGAGGGGATGGGTGTCGTGCTACAGGCGGAAGGTGACATGGCCCAAGTCCGGTTGATGACCGGTGACGTGGCCTCCTACGATAAGGACTGGATCATCCAGAAGGTCGTTCGATCCACCGGGGAGGTGGTCACGACCCAAGGCGCGGGGGCGACGGTAACGGCACGGGTGGGCCAGAAGACACTCGACTTTCCCCTGCAGGCCGGAAAACAGTGGGAGATCGGGGCGTACGCGCAAGCCAAGTCGGGCCTGGGCACTATGGAGAGATACTTCGAGCGATACCGGGTCTTGGCCTGCGAGGACGTCGCAACGCCCGCCGGTCGTTCCCGGCGCTCAAAGTGGAAGTTGAACGGGGCATGAGCGGGACGTCGCCCCGGGGAGGCGCCCCGCGCACTGGCACCTATTACCTGTGGTACGCCCCCAAGGTGAAGAACATCGTTCGCCTTCACTACGTCCCCTCGCAGTGGTGGAGCGGGGGGCGCCACCTGAATATCGACCTCGTCAATTTCGGGGGCAGGTAGGTCCAAAATCAGTCAACCGGGTGATCCGGAAAGGCGAGCCTGAAAGGACGGAGCCTTAGGGGACGTAGTTCGGTTAATTCGGATTCGTTCCAAGGCCACGAGGCGGGATCTCTTGCCTCATTAGAATCAGAAGTATCCGAACAACGTCCCCTTAATATAGGAGGCGCGGCATGGCTGGACGATCCTGAGACCCCCTCGGGGCGTCAAGTCACTTCCATCTCCCGCCCCACCTTGGCGAACTTTTCCAAGGCGAAGTCCACGTCGGCGTCCTCCAGCTCCGCCGATATCTGGACGCGCACGCGCGCCGCCCCCTTGGGCACGACGGGATACGAGAAGCCGATCACGTAGACGCCTTCATCGAGCATCCGCTCGGATAGTTGCGCCGCCAGGTGCGCGTCCCCCAGCATCACGGGGATGATGGGGTGCTCGCCGGGCGTGATCCGGAAGCCGCTCCGCACCATTCCCTCGCGGAGGCGGCGCGTATTCCGCGCAAGCCGCGCCCGCAGGTCCGGCCGCGAAACGACCAACTCCAGGGCCTTCACGGTGGCGGCCGCGACGACGGGCGCCAGGCTGTTCGAGAACAGGTACGGGCGGGAACGCTGCCGCAGGTAGTCGATGAGCTCCTGCCGTCCCGCCGTATACCCCCCCGAGGCGCCGCCCAGGGCCTTGCCGAAGGTCCCGGTCAGGATGTCCACCCGCCCCATCACGCCCCAATATTCGTGCGTCCCGCGCCCGTTGGCGCCGAGGAAGCCGACGGCGTGCGAGTCGTCCACCATCACCAGCGCCCCATGCTTCTCGGCGAGGTCGCAAATCCCGGCCAGGTTCGCCATGGTGCCATCCATGGAGAAGACGCCGTCGGTGGCCACGAGCCGGAAGCGCAGGCCCGCGGCCTCCCGCAGCTTCGCCTCCAGGTCGGCCATGTCGTTGTTCTTGTACCGGAAGCGCTGCGCCTTGCTGAGCCGGATGCCGTCGATGATGCTGGCATGGTTCAGCTCATCGCTGATGGCCGCATCCTCTTCCGTGAGGAGCGTCTCGAAGAGCCCGCCGTTGGCATCGAAGCACGAGGAGTACAGGATGGCATCGTCCACGCCGAGGAAGTCGGCGACGCGGCGCTCCAGCTCCTTGTGGAGCGTCTGGGTGCCGCAGATGAAGCGCACGGAGGAAAGGCCATACCCCCACCGGGCGAGGGCGGCCTGCGCCGCCGCGACCAGTTCGGGGTGCCCGGCGAGGCCGAGGTAGTTGTTCGCGCAGAGGTTCAGAACCTTCCGGCCATCCTGCAGGACGATGTGGGCGCCCTGGGGGGAGGCGATGAGCCGTTCGTCCTTGGAGAGTCCGGCGGCGCGCATCTCCTCGAGCTGCCGTGCCAGGTGCTCGCGCATCGGATCAAACATGGAGGAACCTCGTCGAAGCGGGAACCCTGCGGCTTCCCCGCGGGGGGACGCTGAAAACACCCGGCCTTTCGGGGGTTGTCAAGCCCTCCCGTTACAACCACTCCAGCAGCACCTTTCCACAGTTCCCCGCCTGCATGGCGTCGAAGGCCTCCCGAAATTTCTCGACCGGGAAGCGGTGGGTCAGGACCGGCGTGACGTCCAGGCCGCTCTGCAGCATCATGGTCATCTTGTACCACGTCTCGTACATCTCGCGCCCGTACACGCCCTTGAGAAGAAGGCCCTTGAAGATGACGTCGTCCCAGTTAACCGCGGTGTCGCCGGGCAGGATGCCGAGGAGGGCGATGCGCCCGCCGTGGGCCATGTTCGCCAGCATATCCCGCAGGGCCGTGGGGCTCCCGGACATCTCCATTCCCACGTCGAAGCCCTCGTGCATCCCCAGCGCCTCCTGGACGTCCGGCAACTTCTCGCCGCGGACGTCGACGACGCGCGTGGCGCCCAGCCGCCTCGCCAGCTCCAGCCGATAGGGATTGAGGTCCGTGACGACCACGTGGCGCGCCCCCACGTGGCGGGCGATGGCGGCGGCCATGCAGCCGATCGGTCCGGCGCCGGTGATCAGGATGTCCTCGCCCACTAGGTCGAAGGAGAGGGCCGTGTGTGTGGCGTTGCCGAGGGGGTCGAAGTAGGCGAGGAGCTCCATAGGAACGGTGGGAGCCGCGCCCCAGACATTGGCGGCGGGGATGCAGAGGTACTCGGCGAAGGCCCCCGGCCTGTTCACGCCCACGCCGGCCGTGTGGGCGCAGAGGTGACGCCGCCCGGC
>JACQVO010000212.1 GCA_016209725.1 Candidatus Methylomirabilota bacterium
ACATAAGACCCCGTGATGATGGAAGCCCCTCCAGCCTCGCCCCTCGTAGTGATCGTGCCCAAGCTCGTCTTTGGGCTCCGCGAAGTCCCGCTCGATCCGCCAGCGGATCTTCGCGAGCGAGACGAGTTCCATGAGATCCACGTCCTCGGGTACGGTCGAGAGCCAGTACTTCGTGGTGCTTGGGCTCACTCAACGGTCAGCGTCGCGCGCGACTCCCGCTGGGCGCCCCCCTTGTCCCTGACGACCACCCGAATGGTCCACTCGCCGCGAGCGGTGATCTCGCTGATCGGGATGGTTCCGACGAGACCGTCCTGGACGGCCGCCTTGCTCTCCTGTCCGATCCGCTTCCAGCGGCTTGGGGCCTCGCCTTGCCCCAGCTCGAGGACGTAGCCTCCGAGGTCGCTCCCGCTGACGCTCCCGAAGACCTGGATCACGGGCCGCCCTCGCTCCGTGGTCGGCTCGACGCGCGCGATCCGGGCGTCCAGGTACCAGTCCGGGTTGGCGGTGAGGGCCGCCCGGGCGTCCACCAGTCCATAGCCAGTGTACTGGTCCCAGCCGGGCAGCTCGATATCCCTGGCGCTCTGGACGATCATCCGGGCGACCTGGACCGCGGTCAGCCTGGGGTACTTGGCCCAGATGAGGCTGGCCAGGCCGCTCACCAGGGGAGCGGAGAAGGAGGTCCCGCTGGCCCGATAGTACGCCTTATCACCGCCGACCACCCCCTCCAGCGGCTTCTCCTTGCTCGGATCATCGGCGACCCCTCGGACGAGGTCTGTCCCGCGAGCCCGCAGGCTGAGGACGTCCACCCCCGGGGCCGCCACGGAAACCTCCTGGCCCCAGTTGGAAAAGCCTGCCTTCCGGTCATCGGCCTGCGTCGCCGTCACGACCAGCGTCCCGGGCTGGTTGGCCGGCTCCACCTCCCGGGTGTCGCGTCCGTGGTTGCCCGCCGCGACCACCACCAGCACCCCCTTCTCGCGCGCATAAGCGTACGCGTACTCCATGAACTTCGTGTGTCCCACGTACCCCGCCGAGATGTTGATGATCTGCGCCCCGTTGTCCACCGCGTAAAGGATGGCCCGGGCGACGTCGCTGCCCCAGCCCCTGCCGGTGTCGTTCAGCGCCTTCAGGACCATGATGCGGGCGCCGCGGTTGATCCCCGCGATTCCGCGGCCGTTGTTCCACCGCGCCGCGATGAGGCCGGCGGTGTGCGTGCCGTGACCCACCAGATCGGCGGGGTTGTTGGAATTGTCCACGAAATTCCAGCCGATGACGTCGTCAATGTATCCGTTATCGTCGTCGTCCCGGCCGTTGCCGGGAATCTCCTTCTCGTTGAACCAGATGTTGGCGATATGGATGTCGGGATGGGTGAGGTCAATGCCGCTGTCAATGACCGCCACCTTCACCGGCCGCTCGGTGCCGGTGGTGAGGTGCCAGGCGCTCCTGGGGTCGTCGAGCGGCGTGAACCCGATCTTGTGCAGGGCCCACTGATCGGAATAGGCCTGGCCCCAGGTGCCCCTGGCCGCGAAGTGGGGATCGTTGGGGGTCACGAACGCCTGGTAGACGGGATCCTTCTCGACGGTCACGCCGGGGCAGGAGCTGACACCGGCAAGCTGGTCATCCGCCTTGAGGCCAAAGGCGTAGCTCTGGATGCTCAGGCCGAGGCCCGAAGACCCGAGCTTGATGTAACCTTTCCGCCACCACTCCTCGTCCCCGATGGGATCACTGGCGCATTTTCCCGAGAAGCCGTATTGGCCGTAGTCCCACAAAGATGACGGCAGCTCATTGAATCCCTCGACGAGGGTGAGGTCGCCGGCCCATGAGTAACCACCGAAGGTCACGGTACTCCTGACCCGGCCGATCGGGAACCCGCCAATGGTGGCCGTGCCGTTGGTGTCGGTGGTATGGATGTCATAGCCGATCTTTGTCTGCAACCCCCCGCCGTAGAGGAAGGGGAACCCCTCATGCAGGGTGGTGAGATCTTTGTCGGGCAAGGAGCGGATGCCGTCCGGGTTCGGGACAAACCTCGGTGGCGTCTCGGTGGTCACGGTATCTGTGTATCCTAGGGCCCAAATAAATCGCGCCGTCTCCCGCGGCACCCCCGTCCCCACCAGGTAATTGACAAATCGGTCTCTCGGAGAGTCGCCCGTGGGCTCGTACGGGACGCCGTACTGAAGGCTGTCCCGGAGTACCCCCGAAAACGAAAACCCCCCGGCCCCAAGGTTGAAAGCATGGCTCGGGGTTGTGGAGGGCGTCGTGGGGTCCTGTTCCTTTTGCCAGCGGTCCGTGGTCTCGGCGTTCGTGTCGGGGTCGGTCTGGGCAAGGGTATAACGGGCGTTCACCGTGATCTTCCCCGTAGAGTTTTTCACGTCGGCCGTGGCGGTGGCCGTGGCGGTCGGCGCCACGGCGTGAACCGGGAGGCTCAACCCAGGCGCCAGCATGGTCGCGGCGGCGCAGAGGGTCGCCCGACGAAGGAGCCGCATGCCCCGCGGTTTGTCCGGTCTGGTCATGACGCGTCTTCCCTCCTTGCCCGTCTCTAACAGCCCGGCGGGGCCGGGCGCCTGTCACGCCGGTCCTGCTTCGCCCGCATGGCGAGATGCAGCGGACCGATCAGGACATCGCCCTCCACCGGCCCGCCCTGGGCCAGCGCCGCCTTGAACTGATTCTTGGCCTCGGCGGGCGGCAGGCCCGACAGCGCCGGAGATGTCACCCGCGGATCGTACCGCTGCGCGATGACCAGCCGCAGGGCCTGGAAAAAGGTCATGGCGTCCTGGTCGCCCTTCCTATCCGTGGACAGGCCGCTGTTGTAGCGGTCCCGCAGGCGCGTGTGCGCGCGCTGGAGGTCGGCCGCCATGACGGCGTCGGTTACGACGTGCATCAGCGCCCCCAGCCCGCGCTCCGTGAAGGCGGGGACCTCCGGAGTCGGCTTGTGCTCGACCTGGATCCTGACCGTGTCAACGTGACAGGCCTTTTCGATCTCCAATTCGAGGTACCCGTTGCTCAGCACGGCCACGACTGGCGCCAGGGCGCCCAGCGGGTCCCGCCGCTGATAGTGCAGAAGGGCGGAAAGGATGGAGGCCCCGGGGAAATTCTCGTCCACGGGGAAGGTGGGAAGTTCCCGGACATCCGCGGGTCGCCCGCCCACCGCTGCCGCCGGCTCCGGCATCCCGTCCCGGCCGAGCACCGGCCGGCCCTGCGCCCGTTTGAGGGGGAACGTGCGAATCTTCACGGCCACGGCGCCGGCGAAGTCCACCTGGGCCTCCAGCGAGGCTGGGACCACGAGGAGAAGCGCGAGGGCGGCCGCCGCCAGGCACGATTCGACGTGTGTGGCCATCTACAGCTCCAGAAGGTAGGGCAGCATGAGGAGGTAGGCGACCTCCGGGTCCTTCCGCGCCATCTCCTCCAGCCGAGCGATCGCCTGGGGGGCGACGTTCAGCGGGGCGAGCCGCGCGCCAAGGTTCCTCACGTCTCCCACGCCGGCCTTGAGGACGGCCGCCAGCGAGCCGGAGGCGGGGGCGGCAGCCCGGGCCCACTGCACCAGCGCAATCTCCGCCCGCCTGAGATCATTCCGCGCCTTCGGACCCAGCAACGGGCGGATCCACTCCAGCAGGAGGAAGGGCCGGGTGTGATCCAGATTCTCCTCGTGCCGCTGGACCTTCCAGTCAAGGATAGCCGCCGCGACGGTGCTGGCGGGGTCCACGGCGACCGGCGCCTTAGTCTCCTCGAGGGTCAGAACGGCGGCCTCTAGGACCAGCGCGGGCTCAGTCACGCTGGTGGCCTCGAGCACGACTCCGTAGACCCCCACGGCCTCTTCCTCGATGCTGAGACGGAATCGACCCGCGGCATCGGTCACGGCCTTCGCCAGCTCCACGCTCCGCTTCTGGGCGCGGAGCGCGCGTACCGCGAAGCCCCCGGGAGAGGCGCCGAGGGCCGCGACGTCAACCTGACCCGCCAGCGTGATGGTCTGTTCGCCGGCGTCCGCCAGGGTGGAGCCCGCGACGAGCAGGGTCACGAGGAGTCCGACGCGTCCAGTAAGCATCGAGCGCTCATCCGGAATGGGGGGAAGTTGGAAATCGGCCGCGGCCGTGTGGTCATCACGGGCAGACGCATGCTGCCCGGGGCGACGGCCAAGCCAGGGATCGAATCAGGAGGAATCCGGTGGTGCATGGGACGGTACCAGCGGCGGATGGTCGTGTCAAGCGCAATTCCGCAGGCGCGGAGGCGGGGGAGGCCGGGCGAACTTCCTGGTTGCGGGAGGCCCCCCGATCCTCCATAATCCCGGGAACTATGATACAGAAGCTGCGCGCCTACCTGGAAATGATCCGCTTCTCCCACACCATTTTCGCGCTGCCGTTTGCGTTCATGGGGGCGGTGCTGGCGGCGGGGGGGATCCCCTCGGGGGACAAGATCCTGTGGATCCTCGTGGCCATGGTGGGTGCCCGAAGCGGGGCCATGGGGATGAACCGGATTGCCGACCGGCACCTGGATGCGTTGAACCCCCGCACGCGGGATCGCGCCTTCCCGCAGGGCCGGATTGCGCCCGGCGAGGCGCTCCTGTTTGTGGTGCTGTCATTCTCGGTCTTCCTCCTGGCGGCCTGGATGCTGAACCCGCTGTGCTTCGCCCTGGCCCCGCCGGCCATCCTGATCGTCAGCGGGTACTCCTATACGAAGCGGTTCACCGCCATCTCCCACCTGGTCCTCGGACTGTCGTTAGCCCTCGCCCCCATCGGGGCGTGGATCGCCGTCACCGGGCGCATCGTCCTCCCGGCCGTTATCCTGGGGGCCGCCGTCCTCTTCTGGGTGGCCGGCTTCGATGTCCTCTACGCCCTGATGGACATCGAGTTCGACCGGCGCACCGGCCTCTTCTCCATCCCGGCTCGCCTCGGGGTGAACGGGGGCATGCAGATCGCCCGGCTCTTCCACGCGGGAACCATCGGCTGCCTTGCCGTCCTGATGCCACTCGTGCGTCTGGGTCCGGTGTACGCGGTCGGCCTTCTCCTGGCGGCAGGCCTGCTGGCGTACGAGCACTGGCTGCTCCACCGGCACGGGCTGGCCAAACTGGACGTGGCCTTCTTCAACGTGAACGGGGCCCTCAGCATCGGCCTGTTCCTGTTCACGCTGGGCGACCTCCTCCTCGGGTAATGCCGCTTGCCCCCCCTCACCCTGGCCCTCTCCCACAAGGGGAGAAGGGATAGGTTGGGTGGACGAGGTTGATGATCCGCTACCTCGCTTTCACTGTCGCCGACGTGGCGCTGGCCATCCCGGTGGACCAGGTCGCCGAGATCGTTCCCGTCCCCCCCATCACGAGGATCCCTCGCCCCGCCCGCCACATCGAGGGACTCGCGACCTTGCGAGGGAGGGCGATCCCCATCATGGACCTCCGCAAGCGCCTGGGCCTCGTGAACCCAGAGACCGGCAGTCTCACCCGCATGATCGTCGCCCTGCCCGGAGGGCGGGATGAGCCTCTGGGTCTCATCGTGGACTCCGTGGGGGAGATCCTCTCGGTCGCCGGGGCGAAGAGCCCGAGCGGGGATCCGGCACCCTGGTTCGATGAAGGGCTCCTGAGCGGCGCCCTCGAGGTCCAGGGCCGGCGGGTGTTTCTCCCCGACCTGAAGAGGATGATGGGCGCGCCCTGACCATGCACACAGGCTTGGCGCGTGGTCAATTTCGGATTTCGGATGTCGGAATTCGGATTTGAAACGGAGGACCCGAGAAAACATGGGCCGGCTACGGGGACACCGCAGTCAGCCCATGAGTGGCCTGCCCTCTGATCTCTCGCCTAGTTGAGCCCGAGCTTCTGGATGATACGCCGGTAGTTCAGCCGATCCCGCAGGAGCTCCCGCCCCCGCTGGACCTTCCGCTCCTCCCGGATCCGGCCCAAGACAGCCCCCAACCTCTCCATGGCGGCCAGCGTGGCAAATGAAAGAAGAGGTTTTTTGTTGAGTATCCAGGGGTTGGATGGTAAATAGGCACAGAGGGGGGGACCAACGCATGGCGCGCATGGTTCACATCGCATTGAAGGTCGAGGATCTGGAGGCTTCCGTCCGGGAGCTCCTGGCGACCGGCTGCGAGATCCTCAGTCCGCCCGGCGAGCTGCCGGTCAAGTTTCGGGACCCCACTGGCGTGGTGGCCGAGCTGGTTCCCGTGGGGCGATACAAGACGCCGTGACTCAACCCTCCGTCGCCCGACGCTTCGCCCGCTTCGTCAGCAGCCTCGTGCTGGAAGGGCTCCCCCCGGCTATTGTCACGAGAACGACTCTCCTGGCCCTGGACACCCTCGGGAGCTGCCTTGCCTCCTCGACCATGGACTTCGGGCGCGCGGTCATCCTCACCGCCGAGCGCCTCGGGGGACCGCCTGAGAGTTCCCTGATCGGGGGGAACGCCAAGGTCGCGGCCGCCAACGCCGTCCTGGCGAACGGCACTCTGGCCCATGGCCTGGACTTCGATGACACCAGAGAGGACGCCATCGTCCACACCGGTTCGGTGGCTGTCACCACGGCGCTCGCCGCTGGCGAGGCTGTCGGCGTCTCGGGAAGAAGAGCCGTGGAGGCCATGATCGCCGGCGTGGAAGTGATGTGCCGCGTGGGGCTCGCCGTTCCCGGAAAGTTTCATGCGCGGAACTTTCACCCGACGGCGCTCGCGGGAAGCTTTGCCGCTGCCGCTGCCGCGGGCAAGCTCTACGGACTCACGGAGGACCAGCTCGTTCACGCCTTCGGGATTTGTGGGAGCCAGGCCAGCGGAATCATCCAGTACCTGGCGGACGGCTCATGGACGAAGCGGCTCCACCCCGGATGGGCCGCCCACGCCGGCGTGGTCGCGGCCCTCCTCGCCCAGGCCGGATTCACCGGTCCCGAGAGCGTCTTTGAGGGGCGGCAGGGCTTCTACCAGGCCTTCGCGGGCGGCTACGACCAAGGCCGGATGGATCCCCTCCTCGAAAGCCTGGGCAGGGTGTGGGAGGTGGAGCGCCTCACATTCAAGCCGTACCCCTGCGGCTCCATCGCCCACCCGTACATGGACTGCGCCCTCCGCCTCCGGGCGCAGCACGGGATCCGGCCCGATCACATCGCCGCGATTCATTGCCGTACCGCCGAGGGACCGGTGCCGCGTCTCTGGGAGCCGCTTCCGGCAAAGCGGCGGCCGCCGAACGGCTACGCGGCGAAGTTCAGCCTGCCGTACCTCGTGGCGGTCATGCTCGTCAAAGACAGAGCAGGCCTGGCCGAGTTCACGGACGAGGCCGTCCAGGACACAACCGTGCTGGACGTGGCCGCCAAGGTGCACTACGAACTGGATCGGACAATTGACTATCCGAAGCAATTCGTAGGCCACGTCCGGATCAGGCTCACGGACGGGCGCGTGGTGGAGGATCGGCAGGATCATCCTCGGGGCGGGCCGGATTTCCCCATGACCCGGGAAGAGCTGGAGGCGAAGTTTCGCGGAAACGCCGGCCTTGTTCTTCCGGTTGAGAAAGTCGAAGAGATCATCCACGCGGTGGGTGGGCTGGCCACGCTCCAGCACCTCGCAGCACTGATGAAATGTCTGAGCCCGGATAATTCTCGAACAGTCGCGTGAACTATCCTGATCGAACGACCAATGCGTCCCCCCCTCACCGGGTACCCCTTGGGTGCCCTCTCCCCCACCGTGGGGAGAGGGGAGGGAGAGGGGGGATTTGGTCATTACCCGAGATTTTTCGCGAAGGCATTCGCGAATAATCGGGATCGGTTGCAGCCGATGGAACTGGGACTGAAGGGCAAGGTGGTCCTCGTCACCGGGGCCAGCCGGGGGATCGGCCGGGCCATCGCCCTGGTCTTTGCCGCCGAGGGGTGCCGGCTGGCGCTGGCCAGCCGGACCCCGAGCGCTCTGGCGGCGGTGGCCGAAGAGGTGGAGGCGCTTGGCAGCGAGGCGCGCCACTGGGCAACGGACGTCACCGACCCAACGCAGGTGGAGACCCTTGTCCGGAATGTCTGCCGGGCCTGGGGGGGGATCGACGTCCTCGTCAATAATGCCGGTGGGGGCTACGCCAAGGCCTTCGAGGCCGTCGGCGACGAGGAGTGGGAGCGGATCGTCAACCTGAACCTCTTTTCCGCAATTCGCCTGAGCCGGGCGGTCCTCCCCTCCATGAAGGAGCGGGGGGACGGGCAGATCATCAACATCGCGGCGCTCTCCGGACGCGTTCCGCGCCTGGGCCAGATCGCGTCGAATGCGGCCAAGGCGGCACTGATCAATTTCACCGAATCCCTGGCCGCCGAGGTCGCCAGCCACGGGATCCGGGTCAACGCCGTCTGTCCGGCGGCCATCCTCACCGAGCGATGGCAACAGCGGGTGGCGCATTACGGGAAGGAACACGGACTGTCTATCGAGCAGGCGATGACGGCGCTGGCCGGCAAGGGCATCCCCCTGGGCCGCTTCGGCTTGCCCGAGGAGGTTGCCAGCGCCGTCGTCTTCCTGGCCTCGGAGCGGGCCGGCTTCATCACGGGTGTTTCGATCTTTGTGGACGGCGGGATGGGGCGCTCGGTCTCCATCCCATAAAGGCCCACACCGGGCAAGGTGGGAGGGGGGAAGATCATGGGTAAGCCGCGGTCTCTCACGATTGTGATGGCTTTGTTCTGGGCTTTTCTTTCGGTCGGCCTTGCCAGTGGGCAAGATGCCCGCCTGGAGGCCGCCAAGAAGGAAGGAAAGGTCGTCTGGTACAGCTCCCTGGCGCTCCCCAGCACCGAGAAGATCGCCAAGATGTTCGAGGCGGCCTATCCGGGGATCCAGGTCGAAGTCCACCGGACGGGCTCCCAGCGGGTTCTCCAGCGATTGATGCAGGAGGTCCAGGCGAACATCAAGAATGCCGACGTCGTGCACACCTCGGATGCGGGCCACTTCGTCCTGCTGAAGGACAAGAAGCTGCTCATGAAATACACGCCCGCCGGGGTCGAAAAGTTTCAGTCCGGCTTCAAGGATCGTGACGGCTATCACTATGGGTTGCGGTCCACCCTGTCGGTTATAGCCTTCAACCCCAAGATCATCCCCACGGCGGAGGCGCCCAAGACCTGGAAGGACCTGCAGGATCCGAAGTGGCGGGGGAAGCTGGTGACGGCCCACCCCGGATACAGCGGGATCATCGCAACACACGTCCTGGCGCTGGTCAACCTGTATGGCTGGGACTTCTTCAAGCAGTTGGCCCAGAACAAGCTCATGATCGTCCAGTCGGCCAACGACCCGGCCCAGGTGGTGGCCTCGGGGGAGCGACCCATCTCGGTAAACGGGTCCGAATACTTCTTCTACCAGACGCAGAAGAAGGGCAACCCGATCCAGATCGTCTACCCGAAGGAAGGCGTCCCCCTCGTCGTCTCGCCCACGGCCATCACCAGCTTCGCTCCGCATCCGAACGCGGCCAAGCTCTTCACCGATTTCACCTTCACCAGGGAGGTGCAGCAGGTCCTGGCCGATACGGAGGGACTCTACACCGGGCACCCGGAGGTGAAGTACCCGGCCGACAAGCCGAAGCTGAGCGACCTGAAACTTCTACCGGCAGATCCCGAGGAGCTGGAGAAGCGGAACGAGGAGATCAAGAATCGCTTCGTGGAGTTCTTTGGCGCCTGACGGGCAACCAGCAATTGAACCGCCATGACGCCAAGGTCGCAAAGAAATCAGGCATGATTTAAGGAGTGGCGGGAGAAAAGCGTGGCGGAGATCAGAACTTTCCGGCGCACGAGGTTGATACCTGATGAGTCTTTGCGATCTTTGCGAGCTCTGCGGTGAGATATCTGGGATCGGCACCGGCTTCGCGTTCAAGCAAATCCCCCCGTCCCCCCCATAGCCAAAGGGGGGCGGAGGGGGGATTTTGCCAAGGTGGGGGC
>JACQVO010000213.1 GCA_016209725.1 Candidatus Methylomirabilota bacterium
CGGGCGTCGCCGCCCGCTCCTTGCACACCAACTCGGCGCCGGTAATCTCGGAGGTCTCGCCGAAACTGGTGGTGGCACCCATCTCGACCAACTTGTCGATGGCATTCCCCACCGTGGGATTGGACGCCAGCCCGGATGTGGTGTCCGACTCGCCACACTTGATGGAGACGTAGAGGTCATCCAGGGAGCACTCGGTCCGCGGAAGCTCCGAAGCCCACTGCAGATACTCCTTGGCCTGACGGGAGGCCTCGGCGATAGTCTTGAGGTCCCCGCTGCGCTCGATAGAGAAACCCTTCACGGGCTTTCCTGTCTGCGCGATGCCCGACACAATGCGCTCCGTCCACTCCGGCTCAATGCCGATCACCACGACCGCCGCCACGTTGGGGTTCGCCCCCGTGCCGATGATGGTCCGGAAGAAGAGCGCCAAGTCCTCACCAAACTGCAGACGCCCGTAGGCGTGGGGGATGGCCAAGGTCCCCTTGATGGTGTTGGCCACAGCCTCGCACGCGGCGTTGGACAGGTCATCCAGCGGCAGAATCACCACGTGATTCCTCACACCCACCCGGCCGTTCTCGCGGCGATACGCCAGCACCTTCGGACGCTTCATCGCTACCACCTCTTCGTCTTGAGATTGTGGATATGGACGTGCTCTCCCGCCTTGATGTCGGCCGTCACCCGGCCGATGTCGTGACCGAACTTGATCATTGTGTCTCCCAACGTGAGATCCCGAAGGGCAATCTTGTGGCCGAGGGGAATGGCAGTGAGGACTCTCACCTCCACCGGCGCCTGCGTGTCCAGGTACAGGCCTTTCCCGACCTCCCCGGCCTTGATGTCTAGGGTTGCCACCCCCACGTTGTCGGAACGCTCGTGCACCAGGAACTGAATCACATCCGCCTCCTTTTCTGCATGAGGTAAGAGGTCATACGTCTGATAACCTATCCCCGGTGTCTTCCGGGTGTCAAGTCTAAAGGCACACGCCTGCCACCCGGTCTGCGGCGAAAAAAGGGGGCAATGGGGAGGGGTGTAGGTTGGATTGCCGGTGACAGGCCGCAGCGTCGGCCGGGTCTCACCGGGCGAGACGAAGATTCAGCGGAAGGGTCGGGGCTCCCTTGTCCCTGCGGCTGGACGGGTGGGGTCCAGCCTTCACCGGCTTCGAGGGCAGAGGCCGCGGCGGGGGGCGTTGAGCCGCCGGACCCGATCGCGCACGTCCACGCCCAGCCGTGAGTTGTCCCCACGGCGATCGTGCGATCATCGCAGGAACCCCAGGTACCAGGAGATCAGCCGGTCACCCCAGAACAGGGCGACCGCCGCCCCCAGGGAGAGGAACGGTCCGAAGGGGATGTGCTGGCGGCGACTCAAGCGTCGGAGGGCGATGAGGCTGAGGCCCACGGCCGATCCGACCAGGCAGCCCACCAGGATCGTGATCACCACGGCCTTCCACCCGAGGAAGGCGCCCACCATGGCGACGAGGTTGAGGTCGCCCTCCCCCATGGCCTCCTGGCCGTACAGGACGCCTCCGTAGAAGAGCACAAGGTAGAGGAAGCCGGCTCCCGCCAGGGCGCCGATCAACCGGTCCAGGACCGATGGTTGCCCCAGCAACAGGCCGCTGACTAGGCCAAGGGGGATGCCGGGCAACGTAATGATGTTGGGGATGACCTGGTGGTCGAGATCAATGAAACTCACGACAACCAGGCCGCAGAGAAAGGTGAGCAGAAACGCGGCGTGAAGCGTCGCGCCGAAATGCGCCACGGCCATGGCGAAGAGGAGGCCCGTCAGCCCTTCCACCAGGGGGTACCGCCAAGCGATGGGATGCCCGCAGGCCCGGCAGCGCCCGCGCAGGAGCAGGAAGCTGACGATCGGGATATTGTCGATTACGCGGATGGGGGCCTGGCATGCCGGACAATGGGAGCGGGGAACGACAAGGCTCTCCTCCTTGGGGAGGCGGTAAATGACGACGTTCAGGAAGCTGCCCACGACGAGGCCGAGCCCAGCGGCCCATAGGATCAGCATCCCAGCCACCGATCATGGGGATTCATCATTCGATATTCCTTGAAGTTGTGCCCTGCTTACGAGGCGGCGGCCGCCAGGCGGCCCAGAATGGTGTTGAGCCGTTGCAGGGCGACGAGGTGGTTCGGGTTGAACGCCAGGAGACGCTCCAGAGTCGCTGCGGCGCGTTCCAGGTCGCCGCTCGCTTCGTAGGCGAGGCTTAGGTCGAGGCGGAACGCCGTTTGAAGAGGGGCCAAGCGGACAGCCGCCTCCAGGGCGGCAACGGCGTCAGCGAACCGCCGAGCCCGGAGGTGGATGAGGCCTACGAGGTGACGGACCTCTGCTCGGGTTCGACTCGGATATGCGCCCAGATCGGCCAGGACAGGCTGGAGCAGGGTGAGTGCCCTTTCGGTGTCGCCCTGGGTCAGGCGAAGATCGGCGGCGGGGATGAGCACCGCCGGGTCCGTTGGGCGCAGCTCGCGGGCAGCCTCGTACTCTGCCCGGGCCTGGTCGAGCTCTCCCCGGTCGCGGAACAGTGCCGCCAGCCGAAGGCGGTATTCGATATCCCCGGGGGCCAGCGCGGCCGCCCGCTTGAGGGAGGCCAATGCCTCCTCCGCCATCCCCTGCTGCTGGTGCGCAAGGCCCAGGAGGAAGTGCGCCCGGGGTTCCTGGGGTCGGCGGGCCAGCACCTGCTCCAGCATGCGGACCCCCTTGAGGATCATCCCCCGCCGGAGAAGCAACTCGGCCTCTTCCAGGCGGCTGGGGACGTGCAGGGTGTCCAACGCGCCGGCCCGCGCAAACTCGCTCTCGGCCTCCTGGAAAAGTCCCTTGCCCAGGAACGCCCGCCCGATGGCGTGCCGGCCCTCGGGGGTGTCCGCGCGGGCGTGATCGGCTGGTGTGAGCGGCGGCAGGCTCGCCGACCGGTAGCTGCTGAGGATGCGGTGATTCAGTTCCGCGATCCCGATGTCGTAGAGGCTCCGCGGGGCGGAGAATTCCAGCCACAGGGTATCGTCGGTGTTGAGTGCTCCCTGCCCCGCGTAGCGGGCGAGGTCCTGGCCACCCAGCAGGTGATCGGCCAGGAGCCCCACGGGGGAATGAAGCCCCACGCGGGCGAAATCCTCCCGGAGGACCGGCGAGGCGTCATAGCGCGCCTGGATCCGGGCGAGTGGGAAGAGGAGCGGCCCGGCCGCCCCCACGAGGAAGTTATCCCCCAACATAGTGGTCCAGAGAGTGCTGTCGGGGAACGCCGAATGGAACGTCGCCGCGACCATCCGGAGATCCTCGGGGGCGATTCCGTAGCCCTGGATCCACTGCAGCATGATCCCGTCCGGCGCGAGCCGGCTGCGCACCAGCCCATAGAATTCCCTGGTGAAGAGGGTCGCCAACCCCCGGATCCACGGGTTCGACGGCTCGGAGATGATCACATCGTAGGGGATGCGGGCGTTCAGGAGAAAGGTCCGGCCATCGGAGATGATCATCCGCACCCGGGGGTCTGCCAGGACGTTTCGATTCTCCCGCTCGAAGAAACGCGCCGCCTCCGCGACGGCAGGTTCGATCTCGATGATGTCGATCTGGTCCACGGGGTATTGGGCTACGGCCCCCGCCGTGACCCCACTGCCCAGTCCGATGACAAGGACCCGTTTCGGGTTGGGATGGAGGAGCATGGGGATATGCCCGGAGAAGAGCTGCGTGTGCATGTCGCTGGTGTTGCCGGCGTCCGTTTTCCCGTTCACCCGCAGAGACAATCCGGGGCCGTCCCGGTGGACACTGACCGTGGCGCTGATACCATCCCGGTAGTAGATCACCTCTGCCTGCCGGTCCGAGCGGCCGAACTCGCCCGCCCGGATGAGGGGCAGGTATCGAGGACCGTAGATGGCCACGCCACTGCTCATGAGCGCCGGGTCCCAACTTGGCAGGACGATCGTCCCGGCGACCGCCGCCCCGGCCGTGCCCAGGGCCAGGCCCCGCAGGAGCGCTCCCCCCGGCCTGCGCGCAGCGAGGAGCACCCCCACGCCGATGACCAGGTTCACCCATATCCCGATCCGCATGGTCCACTGGATACCCAGCAGGGGGACGCCGACGAAGCCGGCCAGGACGGTGCCCAGGATCGCCCCCGCCGTGTTGACGGCGTAGATCCAGCCCGTGTCGTTTCCGATCCGATCCACCCCCCGGGCCAGGATCCGGACGGCACAGGGGAACGTCGCCCCGATGAACAGGGTCGGGAGGAGCATCACCGCAAAACTCACCCCGAACTGGATGCTCTGGACGAACCACGCGGCCTGAGAGAACTGGAAGAGTTCGAGGAACCAGATCGGCATCCGGCCGAACATCGGGAGAAGCGCGACGCCGCACAGCCCGATGGTGATTTGCAGGAGGCCGAAGGTCCCGAGCTGGACTCTGCGGCGCCCGGCGAGGGCGGCGAAGGCCCAGCTCCCTCCGGCGATTCCGCAGAGAAAAGCGACCAGCATGGCGGTAAAGGCGTAGGTGGAGCTGCCGATGCTCAGCGTCAGGGCCCGGCTCCAGGTCACCTCGTAGATCATGGAGGCGGCACCCGATGCGCCGAACCCCACGGCCACGACCCGGGCGGGCCAGGTCAGCGCCGGCGCCGGTCCCGCGGCCGGCGCATTGAATTCGGTGGCGGTCGCGGGCTTCGCTGCAGCCTGCAACGCCGCCAGCCGCTGGAGGTGGCGCTCGAACACCAGGACCAGGCCGCCGACCCCCACATTCAGCACCACGGCGAGGCGGATGGTGGTCTGAATCCCCAGGGCAGGGACCAGCCAATAGCCGGCCAGCAGTGCCCCGAAGACCGCACCCAGGGTGTTCACCGAGTACAAGATCCCCACCTGCCGCCCCAGGGTGGTTTCCTCGCGAACGAAGAAACGGGCGAGGACCGGGAGCGTGGCGCCCATCAGGCAAGTCGGCACGATCAGCAGGAGCGCCACGAGGACAAACTGTACTGCGCTGAAGGCAATGTATCCCAGCTCCAGTGACCGGGAGACCCAGAGGTACAGTTCGCTGACCCACCCGAGCAAGGTCGGCAAGGCCAGGCAGTAGGCGCCGATCCCGATCTCGAGCGACCCGTAAAACCTCAGCAGGTGGGTCGAGCGGTCGGCGATCCGTCCAAAGAGGTAGCTCCCCAGCCCCAGCCCGCCCATGAACGAGGCCAGCACGGTCGTCACGGCGAAGACCGTATGGCCGAACACCAGCCCGAGGAGACGGATCCACAGCACCTCATAGATCAGTCCCACCGCGCCGGATATCAGGAAGCAGGCGATGACGGCGTTGGAGATCTGGCGGATCTCCCGGGAGATAGAGGTCGCGGGGGCGGCCTCGTTCCATGCCGGGTTCAGGACCTCAGCCATCGCCCGCCTCCTGTTCGCCCACCCGCATACGGGACGTCACGGTCTTCTCGCAGAATCCCAAGTAGTTGCACCTCAAAGACTCCCGTCCTATGGGCATGACGCGTCATCGATCTTCCCCGGGTACGCCGAGGGATGCCTGACCCAGGCCCTCTAGGTTACGGCGGGCTTGCGTCAAGGTCGGGTCGATCGCCAGCGCCCTTTGATAGGCCGTCCGAGCCTCGGCCCGCGCACCGCGCTCCTCCATCAGGACCCCCAGGTTGTTCCAGGCCTCGGCATAGGCGGGTTTGCTCCGAAGCGCCTCACGATACAGGGCGAGCGCCTCGTCCTTCCGCCCCTGTCGGGCGCGCGTCACCCCCAGGTTGTTCAACGCTCCCGGGTGGGTCGGGTCCTCCCGCAGGATGGCCTCAAACTCGGTGATGGCCGCCGGGATCTCCCCGCGTGCCAGGTAAAGCGTGCCAAGGTTCCCGTGGGCCAGGGCCCGGTCCCCGGTCCGGGGGAGGATCGCACGATACATCGTCTCGGCGTCCTGCCACGCCTGGGCGCGAGCCAAGGCGCCGCCGCACGCCACGGCGAGGAGCAAGGTCATGGCGCCCAGACCCCACGCTGACCTCGCCCACAGCCGGGTGAATCCGAAGGCAACCACCAGGCACAGTCCCAGAGCGGGCAGGTAGAGGTATCGTTCGGTCACGAGATACCCGGCCGTCGGGGCATCCCTGACCCCAACCACCCCCAGCGCTGGCGCCAGGGTGATGAGGAACCACGCCAGCCCCATTCCCACGGGATTGACAGGGGGACCGTCAGTGCTCCGGCCGCGTCCCCGGATGCCGATCGCCGCGACCATCCCGATGAGGATGGCCGCGCCGGCGATCGTCCCCCCGGGGTTGGCTGAAGGGGTCTGGGCGACGGCCATGTGGAAGTTCGGCGGGAGGCCGGGCCATGTGAGGATGCGCAGGTACTCTCCCAGGACCGCCAGGATGCCCGCGCCGCGTGCGAAGATCTGGTCGAGCTCCAAGGCGAATCCAGTTGTCCCAGACAGGACTGCCCGCCGAAAACCGAAGTAGCTCGCCACGACGACCAGGAATGGGGCCAGGCGGAAAGCGGTGGCCCTCCACCGTTCAGGGCCTCTGAAGCGCCAGAGCAGAACCAGCACTCCGGGGAGGACGATCGCCGGTTCCTTGGCGAGAAGCGCAAGGGCAAAGGCCAGGAGGGCCCCCATCCACCCCAGCAGGGTTGCCTGTCCTTGCAGACGGATCGCGATGCTCGCCGACAACAGAAAGAAGGCCGAGGCCACAAGGTCTACTCGTCCTTGGATCCAGGCCACCGCTTCCGCGTGAGACGGCAAGACGGCGAATAGGGCCGCCACTGCCAAGCCGACCCCCGGCCCGGCTCCCGCCCGGCGGAACACGAGATAGGCCAGGAGGACAGTGAGCACGTGCCATGCGAGGTTGGTGAGGTGAAAGCCTGCCGGGTTCACGCCCCAGAGCGTTCGGTCAAGCCAGTAGGTCAAAGTGATGATGGGGCGGTAGAAGGGAAGCCTGCTTCGCTCCACGTGGACAGGGCTTCCGAAGATGGCGGAAAGGTCCAGCGGCCCCCGGGCCAGCGGGTCCTCCAGGAAGGTTCCGGCGTCATCCAGGACGAAGTCGAACGTCAGCGTCGGAAACCAAATCAGCGTGGGCAGGAGCACCAGGAGGAGTACGCGACGGAAGGCCGCCGAGGGGGTGTCGGTCAGGAGCGCGTCCCGCACCGCCGCCCCCAGCCTGGCGATCCCTCGTGCTTCCATCCCGGCCACGGGGGCAGCGTCCGACCATGGTTCGCCGGACGGCATCCGTCCCGTCATCTGCCCGCTTTCGGCGCGGTCTGGGCCTTCATCTGCGCCAGGATCTTCTGCATCTCCTGTTTCGCCGTTTTCCTCACCCATTCGTTGTCGGACCCCTCGTACATGGCATTCCAGAGCTCGAATGCGGTCTCGAGGGATCCGGTCTTCGTGTACAGCCGGGCCATGAAGCGGGGGACATAGTGGGGACGCCCGGGCAGGCGGTCGGTCACCTCCCACCAGCGAAGCGCCTGGGCCTCGTCCTTGAGGTCCAGGAAGTATAAGCGTCCCAGATCATACGGCAGTTCCCAGCGCTGCGGGTTCGCCGCAATCCCCTTCTCGTAGATGGCGATGGCCTCGGGGAACCGTTTGCCGATGGCGAGAAACAGCCCGCCGATCTGGTAGGCGTCGATGAAGTGCGGGTCGAGGCTGGTGACGAGGTCCACCAGTCCGTACAGATGCGGAATTTGCTCGTCGGTCTGGAGGTGCGCGCCGAAGTACTGGATGGTCCGAAGCCAGTACAGGTCTGCCGCCAAGGGGTGGAAGCCGAGCAGAAGCGGACGGAGGATGCTGGCCCGCAGCAGGACGGGGGCAGGTCCCACACCCCCCTCGGCGGGCGGAGCGCGGCGCTCCAGGGCGAGGGAGAGGGGGACGACAGCGATCATGGCTGCCACGGTGAGGGTGGCGCCGAGGACTCCCCGCCGGCTCACTTCAAGTCCTGTCGTGCGAAAATAGCCATCGCCGCGGCCAGGAACAGGATGAGGTAGGCCCCGCCGTACAGGAGGGCCAGGGGGATGTAGCCGGTCCCGAGCGGCAGGGCGTGTACGCTGGCTTCACTGATGTTGAAGCGGGCAAGATTCGGGAAGACGTAGGAGAGGCCGGTGGCCAAGGCTCGAAGGCCGGCGCCTCCGAACTGTTCTGCAAAGGCCCGCAGGTCTCCGATCAGCCTCCCGATCACGAAGACGGACAGGGTAAAGATGGCGCTCAGCGTGGGGGTCGTGAACGCCGAGAACAGGATCGCCGCCGCCGTCAGGAGCAGGAGCTCGACATAGGCCAGCAGGACTGCCGGCAGAAGCTCGGGACTCCAGCGCCCCTCCAAGAGCCACGCCAGACTGAGGAGGCCCACGGTCATGACCGCCACGTTGACCAGGAGCGTAAGCCCGAGGCCGCAGAATTTCCCGAGGATGAACTCGGCTCGGCAAATGGGCCGGGCCATGATCGTGTAGATCGTCCTCCGGTCGATCTCCCGGGAGACCAGCCCGACCCCGATGAAGACCGCGATCAGGACCCCCACCAGGGAAATCGCCCCGAGCCCCAGATCCTTGACGATCTTCGCCTCTCCCCCCACCGAGAGCCTCACCAGGACTATGGAGCTTCCGATCATGGCGAGGGCGAAGGCCAGTAGGCTGTACAGGATGCGGTCCCGCACCGCCTCGGTGAACGCCATGAAGGCGATGGCGACGATCCTCATCGGCGCGCTCCGGCCCGGACCTCGGCCAGGAACAGCTCCTCCAGGCCTCGCTTCTGTGGCGTGACGGATGCGATTCGCCCCCCGGCTTCCAGCACCCGGCGGAGCAGTTTGTCCACCTCCACGTCCCCCCGGAGCCGGAACAGGGCACGCCCCCCCTGCACGAGAGGGGGCGCCAGGGCGAGGACGCCCAGCTCCTCGACAATCGGCTCCGGCAGGCCGACCGCAGTCACCTCGACCGACTCCACTTCCGTCCCCAGCAGTTCGTCCAGGCGACCGACACGGGCCAGCCGGCCGCCCAACAGGATGCCCACCCGGTCGCAGATCATCTCCACGTCCGGGATGATGTGGGAGCTGAAGAACACCGTACGTCCCTCAGCGCGAAGGCGGAGAATGATATCCCGCACCTCTTTCCGGCCGATGGGATCCAGGCCGGACATGGGTTCATCCAGGATCACGAGGGGAGGATCACCCAGGAGGGCTTGCGCGAGGCCGATGCGCTGCAGCATGCCCTTGGAGTACTTGCGGAGCTGCATGCGGCCCGCTCCCATGAGACCCACTTGGTCCAGCAGGGCGGCAATCTGCTCGCGGGCGCGACGCCGAGGGATCCCGGCCAGGCGCGCCCCGTAGGCCAAGAACTCCTCGCCGGTCAGATAGTCGTAGAAGCTCGGGTTCTCGGGGAGGAACCCCACGGCCGCCCGCACTTCGGGGTCCCCAACCTCCTGTTCCAGCAGCCAGGCCCGCCCGGCCGAAGGAAGGACCAAGCCCAGGAGGAGCTTCAATGTCGTGGTCTTCCCCGCCCCGTTCGGACCCAGGTAACCAAAGGTCTCCCCCGCCTCGACCGTCAGGTCGAGGGCATGCAAGACACGAGTGCGCCGGCGCCAGAAGCCCAGGCGATAATCCTTGCAAAGGCCTTCGGTCTTGATTGCCAGCATCGCGGCGCGTCCTCTGGTGGCCCCGCCCACGGGGGGTTCAACGGAAGGCACGCTGATTGTAGGGGTGAGCGCAAGCGGCTGTCAAGGCGCCCGACCCCCACGTCCGAGGGTGTCGAGCAGCGCCCGCGCCTCGCCCGCGCCTCGCCCGTTCGGCATAAGGCTCAGGGCACGGGCCAGGTGGACGCGGGCCCGGTCGGGATCACCGCCCGGGCCGAGGAGAAGACGGCCGAGGTGCCGATGGGCGGCGGCATCGTCCGGGATCAGGGTGACAGCCCTTTCCAGCGCGGCCCTCGCCTCCGTGAGACGATTCAGGCGGAACAGGAGGATGCCCAAGTCACGGTGCAAAGGGCCGTTCTGCTGCAGGCCGGCAGCGGCCTGTGCTAGGTGTTCTGCAGCCTGGGCGTAGTCACCCCGGTTGGCGAGGATGTACCCCAGCTCGCCATGGTCCGCTGCGAAGATGAACGGGCCCGGCCCCGGGTGGATAATCACGGCCAAGGTCGCCGCGGCAGCAATCGCCGCTCCGGCCCGACCCCACTCTCGGGCACCGATCCACCGAAAAATGGCCAGGAGACCGGCCGCCGTGAACAGGAGGAGCGGGACGATGAGCGAAAGCCTCCACCGCGCAATGATGAAGAACGCCACCACCGACAGATAATACATGCTCAGGAAGGCGTAGAGGTGAGCCAGGCCGCGTGCGTGCCTTCGCGTTGCCCACAAGCCGACGGCGGCCAGAGGCACGGCAAGCCAGAAGGGCAGCCATGGCAGCCCCAGGACAGCGGAGTGCTCCCGGGCGAGGTAATAGCTCACGTTCTGTGGCGGCTCGAAACCCCACCAGAACAGCACGGCCTTCCGGGCTTGATGTCGCCAGAAGGCGGTGGAGGTGAGCGGCATCAGCGGTTCCTTCGGATAGACGAAGTTCAATGGGGGGGAGTCAAAGCTGTTGGCAATGCGGAACGTCTCCGGGCCCGCCGCCGACACCAGGACCGCCTCTCCCCCCACCGCCCAGTTGCGCGCCGTGGCAGGCGCAATCGTGAAAATCACCCCGGCGGCAAAGGCGATGGCCGCTCGCCGGACCGGGGACCAATCCAGGCGCTCATCGGGTCGGCGAAGCAGCACGGGGAGCAGCCCCCACAGCGCGGCCACGCCCAGCAAGAAGTTCGGCCGGGCGAGGCATCCGAGGCCCCCCACGACCCCGGCGCCAAGCCAGCGGGGGAACGTCGGGCGTTCCCGCGCCCCTGTGACCGCCAAGAGGATCGCCAGTGCCAGGAAGACCTCCAGGGTCGTGCTCACGAAGATCCCGGTGTAGAAGATGGCCGGACCATAGACCGCCCCCAGGAGGCCGGCCGTGAGGCCCGTGGCCTCGTCCAAGAGCCGCCGCCCGACGAGGTACAAGAGGGCGCAGGTCACGGCGCCAAGGGCCGCCTGAGCCACGGCGGCTCCCAGCAGGTTGCTCCGACCGACCAGCGCAAGGACGCCCCCCAGGCTATATGGGAACAGCGGTGCCCACCAGAACGGGCCGCTGCCGCGGCCGAGGAGGTCTCCGCCGGAGATGCGCTGGGCCCAGCGCACGAGGAACTCCATGTCGGTACCTGGGACCAGGTTGACATCGAACAGGGGCTGGGGGGCGAATTCGAGGACGAAGATCAGCCGCACCAGCAGGGCGAGGAGTCCGACGAAGAGAGCCCGGGCCAGGACAGCTTGGCCCGGGCGCAGGTTCATGGGACGGAGCGCCACGGGCAACATGAGGAGGGATCAGCGACCGGACCAAGCGCCGTAGACCGAGGAGTACCCGATGGAGCCGCCGAAGCCCGTGTCAGGCACGAAGGGGACGGGGTACGTCCCGGCCTGGCTGGCGCCTTTGCTGAAGATGTATACATCGTCGGCGACTCCGACCGACTGTTGTGCCGCGAGGACAGGGGCAAGCTCGTAGGCCACACCCCAGGGGTCGAGTGGGGTGACATTGGGGTATCCGGCATCGCGGAGGGCAGCCAGGGAGGAGGGATATTTCCCCTTATCCACGCCGTAGAGGACCGCGTTGCTCGTTGCCGTCTTCGTCTCGGAAGCCGCCTTGGCATAGCGGGCGCGCCGTTGGGCCTCGAGAACGTTAGGAATGGCGATAGCCGCCAAGATACTGATTATTGCGACCACGATGAGCAGTTCAATGAGCGTGAAGCCCTTCGGCGATCGCACTTCGTCACCTCCAGGCTGGAGCCTAAGCAAGTCGGATGCCAGTCTGGGGCAACCCCGGTCTTTGGACTCCGGAGCCTGATGTCCATGGCCTGCAGAATGATGTCCATGGCCTGCAGAAAAGGTACGGGCAGATGGCTGGCCAGCCACCTGCCCGTCGACAGGGAGATGGAGAGGACGTGCGGGGGGTTAGTCCCCTACCCACGCCCCGTACATAGCGGAGTAACCCACGCTTCCGCCAGAGCCGCTGACCGGGATGCGTGCAGCATCACCCGACAAGGCATTCGCCGCGGGGCAATCAGTACCTAAGGCTCCGTTGCTCGCGCCCCGGCTGCACGTCCAGACATCTTGATTTGTCGCGGGGATCAGTGTGCCGGTCGTGTCGAAGAGCTTATACCCATTGCCCCACGGGTCGTTGTTGGGTACGTTCGCATAACCTGCCGACCGCAAGATGTCCAAGCTCGCCGGATACACGTTCTTGTCGTTGGCGTAGACGATCATTTGTGTCGTCGCCGTCTTCGTGTCCGCGGCTGACCGAGAGTACCTCGACCGCCTCTGAGCGCTGAGGAGGTTCGGGATGGCGATGGCAGCCAGGATGCCGATGATCGCGACGACGATCAACAGCTCGATCAGAGTGAAGCCTTTGACCTTTTTCCGGATCAGCGATTTCCTCATCGAGACGCCTCCTTCTTGTTTGGGGCTACCGATCCACTACCACACGGGTGATACTTCGCTATACGGAAGCTATGCAGCCATCGTTCCAGGTCGGATCGCAACAGAATGTCTGGGGGCTTGACCTCGGAATATGAAATAAGATCAATGGCTTATGCAAGCGAAGGCTGAGGAATAACCTTGAACTATGATCGAAAAAACATTGTTTAAAGCCAGTAGCGGCTGAAAACTTTTGCCTGCGTCCGACATTATTTGTCACTCTATTTACCGACAGGGTCCCGGCTCTACGAAGGGAATGTTCTCTAGGAACCAGCCGTCCCCGACAGGGCGAAGATCCGTTCGCGTGCAGCGAGGGGTTCTCCTGCCGTCTAATAGCTCGAACTCGACCTCGGATCGGAGGCTGACCCGACGTTCC
>JACQVO010000222.1 GCA_016209725.1 Candidatus Methylomirabilota bacterium
CTTTGCCAAAGGGGGGCAAGGGGGGATTTCGCTAGGCTGACGTCCTAACCCCGATCCGAGAGGAAGTCATGAGGCACCACACTCCTTCGGTGGATCGCCGCTCTTCAGGAATACTCGGACGGCCGACAGCAGCACGTCGGATGGGTCCAGCAGGGTCGAGTGTTCGGCGCCGGGGAGGACCAGGCGGCGGGCGTCGGGGAGGTGGGCGGCCAGGACATCCACCACGCTGGAGAAGTGGCGGTGGGTCTCCTGGCCCACGATCAAGAGCACAGGCTGCCGCACCGTCGCCAAGCGCGCCGTCGGATTGAAGGCCTCGGCGGAGCGGACGATCCCCTCGATGATCCACGGAGGTCGGGACAGCAGGAGCGACCGATAGCGGCTGCGCAGAAGCGCCTTCGCCCGGGTGGGAGGCAGGACACAACGGAACCAGTAGTCGAGGCCGGCTGCCACGTCCCGCTCCCGCATGAGGCGGGCGATTGTCTCACCGGAGAGTCCGGCGGTGTCAATCGAATGCTCCTGCTGGAGGCCCAGCATCGGCGGCTCGGCCAGGAGTATCCGCCGCACCCGGTCCGGACAGGCCAGGGCGAAGGCCAGGGCCGTGATCGCCCCACCGGAGCAACCGAAAAGGTCCACCGCTCCAAGGCTCAGCCGATCCAACAGCTCCCGCAGGTCGTCGGCCAGCACCTCGACGGTGTAGGGCGCCTCCGCGGCAGGGATTTCACTTCCACCGTGGCCCCGGCGGTCATAGGCGATGAGGCGGCGGTCCGCGGCGAGGAAGGGCATGAGGCGGCGCCACACGTCGACGCTCAGGGCGTCGTTGTGCAGCAGCACCAGCGGCTCGCCGGTGCCGAGATCCTCGTAATAGGTCTGGAGACCGTTGATCCGTGCGACGGGCATGGTCCACCTGATATCACAGGCCGGCGCGATGGGCCAAGCCGATTTGCATGGGCGCTGGCTTGCCCCTTCCGTAGCGGGCGTCCCGGTCCGGTTTTCTTTTGCCTTTGGAACGGGTTAAGGCTAGGCTGCGACTCCCGGATCCCTCTCCGACGCAAGGGGAAGAGCATGGGACAGCTCCCCACCAGTGCCAGAGATCTGGACGCCGCGGTCTGGCTGACGGCGGTCGAGCGAGAAGCCATCCTTCGCTTCAAACAGGGTGTGGCGGCCCTGCCCGGTGTTCTGGCTGAACGGCTAATCCTCTTCGGGTCGCGGGCCCGCGGGGAGGGGAGCGAGGAGTCTGACCTCGACCTCGCGGTGATCCTCTCGGCTGCCGAGGGGCCCCACTGGCGGCAGATCGTTGACGTGGCAACCGAGTTGAACCTTGCGTACGAATATCGCATCCGAGTCTCTCCCC
The DNA here is from genome assembly GCA_016209725.1 of Candidatus Methylomirabilota bacterium. GTDB lineage: Bacteria > Methylomirabilota > Methylomirabilia > Methylomirabilales > 2-02-FULL-66-22 > 2-02-FULL-66-22. The sequence goes on from JACQVO010000222.1 coordinate 1,352, forward strand.
TGATTCTCAGCCAGGCGAGGCTGTTTGACCTCTGGGACCGTGAGCGTGCCATTGCCCACGAAATTCTCATGGAGGGGATCGAGGTATGAGCGAGGCGAAGTCGTGGTTTCGATCCCCGGACTCATGAGGGGGTCGAGACCCTGTTCGGCCTGCATTTCATCCGGGAGGGCAAGGAGTCTGCCGGTGAGGTGAAGCGGCTGCTCGGAATGGCCGAACCAGCCGCGTGAGCTTCACGGCATGTGTGGCGCTGACTGTGTGGTCGAGGGGATCGTGGATGGTCTATCCAACGCCGGGCGCCCTGGTCTCCAGGAAGGCATGGGCCTTGGCCAGCAGGTCACGGGCGTTTTTGAAGGTGAGGCGTTTCACGGTCTCCTCAAGGGACAGCCAGGCGAACCCTGAGTGCTCGTGGGACAAGATGACGTCACCGGTGGGCGTCTCCGCCAGGAAGTAGATGACGACCTTGAGCATGCCTTCCCCGGCCTTGCGATAGAAGTAGCGCATGCTCTCCTTGAAGCCGGGAACAAATTGCGCGTCCCGGATGCCGGTCTCCTCCTGGAGTTCCCGCGCCGCCGCCGTCTCCGGATCCTCGCCTGCCTCGATGTGCCCCTTGGGGAAATCCCAGTGGGTCCCGTAGTCGAGGACCAGATACTCCCGCTGCGGTTTGTTTCGAGCCAGGATCACGCCAGCCGAGATCTCGCGACCCATCGGTCCTCCTGCGCCTTTATACCGCAGAAGCCCGGTCCTTGCCAACCCCGCAACGAATGGAATAGCGCTTGAAAAAGCGCTGGCGGCAACGGTAAACTGTCCGAGGAGGGATCATGGCCCGCCGAAACTCGCCGACGATCGGCCGGAAAGTTCCCCGGAGTGCCTTTGACCGGGATCGCCGGACCATCCTGAAGCATGTCCCCAAGCTTCGCAAGATCAAGCCGGCCAAGGGGCGGTGATGCGCCGGGGTCTTGCGCCCTTGCTTGCCCTGGCGTGTTTGACCGCGCTCCCGGCCGCCGGGCAAATCCGCCGGGCGGACTTCGTGATCCTGGCCGGCGACACGGACGATGCCATCCGCCTGGCTAAGAACATCAAGGATTTCTTCGCCGCCGATCCGACCGCGCGTCGCGTCGTGAGCCAGGCGCGGGAAGTCTTGGTCCAAAGCTGGCTGGAGGAGAAATCCCCGGCCCAGCTTACGGATCAGGAGCGGGCGGCCGTCCAAAACCCGGAGCGCCACGACGCGCCTGTCCTGCATGATGTGACCGTGGCCTTGACCGCCAGCCCCCCGTCAATCGTCCTGAGTTGGGACATCCCCCTCCGTGTGTGGCCGCGGCTCGCCGGTTCCGTGGGCTTGGTGGCGAATCGCATCGTGCGGGATGGTGCGCTCTTCGCCCGCCGCGCCCTGCAGCTTCGCGTGAACCTCCAGGGCGCCGAGACGTATCGGGTGAATGCCGACGTCGATGGCAATGTCACGGTCGTTTTTATCTACGAATGATAGCCTTCAGTTGGCCGGGAATGCGGTGACGTATTCACCGGGTATTACCGTTCGCACTGAGCCCTTCGGCTTCGTTCGTCCTGAGCCTGTCGAAGGACGAACTGCCGCTCAGGACAGGCATAAGGAAGCAACCTGTGACCGACCATCGCACGCACCCGACCCGTCCTGACTTCCGGTTCTGGTGGCCGGTGACCGTCCGCTGGGGCGACATGGACGCCATGGGCCACATCAACAACGTCGTCCACTTTCAATACCTGGAGTCGGTGCGCATCGGCTTTGCGGACGCGATCGGGTGGGGCATACGGACCGGGAGCGGAGGCCGGCAGGGGCCGGCGGTTGTCTCCCAGACCTACCACTATCGCCGTCAGGTCTTCTACCCGGCCGAGCTGGAGGTGGGGGTTCGCTGCAGAGAGGTCCGGGGTGGGAGCAGCGTGGTGGTGTGGCTGGACTATGACGGGGGCCGGGCGCCGGAGATCCCGCCGGACCTGCGCCAGGCACTCACCGGGAGCTGAAGAACGTTCGGCAGAACGGCCGAACGGTCGAACCCGCCTTCGGCGGAAACCGTCGAACGCTTTTTGACTTGCTATGCAAACGGCGCGGACCTTCCGAGCAGTCTGGTGTACGCCTCCAGGTACTTCTCCCGGGTCTTCCTCACGATCTCGGCGGGCAGGGGCGGGGGCGGCGGCTTCTGGGGCCACTTGATGGACAGCAGATAATCGCGCAGGAACTGCTTGTCGAATGATGGCTGGGGGCCGCCCGGCTTGTACTCGTCCTTGGGCCAGAAGCGGGAGGAGTCGGGGGTCAGCACCTCGTCCACCAGCATCAGGGTATCGGCGGCCATCCCGAACTCGAGCTTGGTGTCGGCCAGGATGATGCCGCGAGTCTCGGCGATGGCCTGGGCGCGGCGATACACCGCCAGGCTCAGCCCACGGAGGCGCTCTGCCAGGTCGCTGCCCAGGTCGCGTACCATGTGATCGAAGGGGACGTTCAGGTCGTGGGTCCCCAGCTCCGCTTTCGTGGCAGGGGTGAAGATAGGCTCCTCCAGCCGGTCCGATTCGACCAGGCCGGCGGGCAGCCGGATCCCGCACACGCTGCCGCTCTCGCGATACTCCTTCCAGCCGGAGCCGCTGAGGTACCCCCGGACCACGCACTCGAAGGGGACGACCCTGGCCTTCCTGACCAGCATGGAGCGGTCGCGGAGCGTCTCGGCGTACGCTTGACATGCGGCCGGAAATGCCTGCACATCCGTGCTGACAAGGTGGTGGGGGGCCAAGTCGGCGATCTGGCGGAACCAGAAGGCCGAGATTTGGGTGAGGATCTTCCCCTTGTCCGGGATGGGATCGTTCATCACCACATCGAAGGCCGAGATGCGGTCCGAGGCGACGATCAGGAGCCTCTCCCCCAGGTCGTAGATGTCCCGTACCTTCCCTCGGCCTCTGAGGGTGAGACCGGGCAGCTTCGTCTCGAACAGCGGTGTTCCCATGGGATCCTCCGTGGAAGAAGACGGGGTGTGCCGAAGCAGCGCCATCCTACCACACGCCTCGGATCGGTCGGAGAGAAATCTGGTGCCCGGGGACGAAAGGCGACGGAGGAGCGGTTCGTTTTCATCCCGCAGTCAGTGTGCTACCATGACGAGACCATGAAGGTTGTGCCGCGTCTTCCCAGACTGTCCATGCCGGTCGTCACCCTGGCACTCCTGCTCGCCGGGCACGCCATCCTGCTTTCTCCGGCTCTCGGATATGTCGCCGATCCGGAGAAGGACCTCCCCTACCTGGACAGGCTGGAGATCTTCCAGCCCGGGGAGCCCAGCATCCTCTATTCGGACCGGGACGAGCCGTTCGCCGCCCTGGCCTCGGAATACCGCGTCTTCGTGCCGCTCCAAAGGGTTCCCAAGCTGGTTCAACAGGCCCTCCTGGATGCCGAGGACGCCCAGTTTTACCGGCATGGGGCCATCAGCCTGAAGGGGATGGCGCGGGCCGCCATCAGAAATCTGACGTCGGCCAGGCTCAAAGAGGGCGGCAGCACCATCACGCAACAGCTTGCCAAGAGTCTGTTCCTGACCCCGGAGCGGACACTGAGCCGAAAGCTCAAGGAGCTCCAGCTTGCGCAGGAGATCGAGCGACGGTACAGCAAGGATAAGATTCTGGAGATGTACCTGAACACCATCTACTTCGGCGGCGGCTCCTACGGCATCGAGGCCGCCGCACGGACCTATTTCAGCAAGTCGGTGGGGCAGCTCAGCCTGGCCGAAGCGGCACTCCTGGCGGGCCTCCCCAAGGCCCCCAGCCTATACTCCCCCTTCACCGATCCGAAGCGGGCCAAAGAGCGCCGCGACTACGTGCTGACCCGCATGGAGAAGGAGGGGCACATCAAGGCCGCCGAGGCCAAAGCGGCGATGCGCCTGCCGATCGCCCTGGCCCCCTTCTTCAAGGGGCGCGGGATGGCGCCGTCCTTCGCCGACTTCGTGCGGAAAGAGTTGGAGCCGCGATTCGGGCGTGTGCTGCTCACCAGGGGGAATCTGCGGATCTACACCACGCTGAATCTGGAGACGCAGCGGACGGCGACAGAGGCTCTTCGGCGAGGGCTCACGGAGATCGAGAAAACCCTGGCCGGCAAGCGGAAAGCGGGTGCGCACGAGCCCGCCGTGCTGGAGGGGGCCCTGGTGGCCCTCGACCCGGAGAGCGGCGAGATCCGGGCCATGGTGGGGGGGAGGGATTACGGGCGCAGCCAGTTCAATCGCGCCGTACAGGCGCGACGGCAGCCCGGGTCGGCCTTCAAGCCGTTCGTGTATGCTGCTGCCTTCGATCAGGGGTTCACGCCCGCAACCCTCATGGACGACTACCCGATCAGCTACTCGATCCCGCAGAATGGTCGGCTGGTCGAGTGGAGCCCTGAGAACTTCGACCGCCAGTTCCGCGGGCCGGTCACCCTGCGGCGGGCCCTGGAGGAATCCATCAATGTGCCGACGGTGCGCCTGCTGGAGCGCGTGGGCGTCGGGCCGGTCATCTCCCTGGCGCATCGGATGGGGATCACCTCCAATCTGCGGCAAGAGAATGCGCTGGCCCTCGGCGTCTCCGAGGTGACCCTTTTGGAGCTCACCTCAGCGTACGGGGTCCTGGCGAACCGGGGGGTGCGCGTCCCCCCGAGGGGAGTGCGCCGGGTGGCCTCGCCCAGCGGAGACGTCCTGGAAGCCCCCAACGATTCGGGGGAGCGCGTCCTCCGGGAGGAGGTGGCGTTCCAGGTGACCAGTGTTCTCCAGGGGGCGGTGGAGCGGGGAACGGCCAAGCGGGCGAGGATCCCCGGCCGCGCCGTGGCAGCCAAGACCGGGACCAGCCAGGACGCCGCGGACATCTGGCTCGTCGGGTATACGCCACGGCTGGCGGCCGGGATGTGGGCGGGCTTCGACCAGCCGCGCTCCCTGGGATCGCACGAGAGCGCCGGGCGGCTGGCGGCGCCGATCTGGGCAGACTTCATGCGGCGGGCCCTGCAGGAGCTGCCGCCGGAAACCCCGCCGATCCCCGAGGGTGTTTTCACCGCCACCGTGAACTGGCGGACCGGCTTTCCCACCGGGCCGGATGATCCCGAGGCCATCACCGAATTCTTCATTAGCGGGGACGTGGCCGAACCGGGAGAGCCCATGTCGGTGCCATCCCCGCCGGCCACCCAACCCCTTGAGCCCCTCCCGGAGCCCGCCGGGCAGCGGTGACCGGCGGTTCGGTGGCGCTGTCTCAATTGTTCTCCCGCCTTCCTTCTTGGAGAATCTCGAATATCGAATCCTGAATGTCGAATCAAGAAAGGGCTTGACAGGGGAGAAGCCGTTTCCTGTATGATGTCAGATGTCAGGCAAACTTTCCCCGCGGGTTCTCCCGCGGGCAACGGGGGAACCCTGTGATCCCCGCACATCTGCTGGATCGGCCGTTCGCCTGCGAGTGCGGCCGGACCCATCACATCCCCACGCGCCACATCACGATTGGGCGCGGCGCGCTCGAGGCGTTGCCGGAGGCCTTGGCCGCGGCCGGCCGGCCGAAGGGCCTGCTGGCGGTTTCGGACTCTGCCACCCGGAGCGCGGCGTGGGAAGCGATCGCCTCACGGCTGGTGCCCTTGGGGATCGGGGTCACCGAGGTCGTCCTGCCAGCCGGACCGCACGGGCCGCCGCTGGCCGACGAGAGCAATCGGCGACGGATCCAACAGGCCGTCCGGCCAGATACCGACGCAATCCTGGCCGTAGGGTCCGGGACCATCAACGACCTGGCCAAGGTCGCCAGCCGGACCTGCGGCAAGCCCTATCTGGTGTGCGCGACGGCGCCGTCCATGAACGGGTACCCTTCGACAAACGCTTCCCTGCTGGAGGCGGGTCTGAAGGTGACCCGGCCGGGGCAAGGCCCCTCCGCCATCTTAGCCGACCTTGCGATTCTGTGCGCCGCGCCGTTGCCCATGATCCGGGCAGGCCTGGGAGATCTCCTGTCCCAGCAGACGGCGCTGGTTGATTGGCGGCTGGCAAGCCTGGTCCAGGGGACGGCGTACTGCGCCGCCACTGCGAGGCTCGTCGCGGGACCGATCCAGCGGGTGATCCGTGAAGCCGAAGCGATCGGGCGCCGCCAAGAGACCGCGGTGGGCGAGTTGACCGAGGCGCTGATCCTTTCCGGCTTCACCATGGTGATGGCCGGGCAATCCTCGCCGGCCTCGGGGGCGGAGCACCTGATCTCCCATTACTGGGAGATGGAGGCCGCCCTGGCGGGGCGGGAAGAACCCTTGCACGGGGCGCAGGTCGGCGTGACCTGCATCCTGACCGCGCATCTCATGGCCCGTCTTGCGGACAGAGCGGTCCGGGATCTCCCGGGGCCGCCGCGGAATCTCCCGGATGCGTGGGAAGCGGCCGAACCTCTCCTGGCGGCGCGCCACGGCTCCCTGTGGGCGGTGGTCAGGCAGGAGGCGCGCGCGAAGCACCTGGCGGCCCCCGATCGGGTCGGGCGGTTCGCCATGCTCGGGGAACGCTGGGCCGAGATCTGGGCGGCCCTGGGTCCCCTTCGCCCGGACCCGGGATCTCTCCAGAGTGCATTGGAGCGTGCCGGAGCTCCGACGACGCCGACGGATCTGGAGGTGACCGCGGACGCGGTCGAGCGAGCCTTGGTGGCCGCCCGAGACATCCGCAATCGGTACACCGTCCTCGATCTTGCGACGGAGGTCGGATTGCTCGAGGGGTGGGCCAAGGAGACTGCCGGTAGAAGCGCGCCGGAGATCGCACCGGGCGCGAGCCACCCGGCCGGACAGGAATGAGATGCGCGCTCCGTTAGTCAGGCGGGATCGCAGGCCGCTCCCAGTGGCCCTGGAAGACGACCTTCTGGCCCTCGTGCAGAGCGGCCGCTTCGCGGTCGGGAGCCAGTTGCCGGCCGAACCGGAACTGGCCAAGGCCCTGGGGGTCAGCCGGCCGACTCTCCGGGAAACAATTCGCGTCCTGGAGCGCGAGGGCACGCTCACCCGCCGTCGCGGCCGGGGGACGTTCGTGACGAGCCGCCCGCGCCTCCGCAATACACTGGATCGGAATTTCGGCGTGACGCAACTCCTGGCAACCTTGGGATTGAATCCCGGCACCCGCTGGGTCGGGATCCGGCATCGGCCGGCCTCCACCCAGGAGTGCGAGCGGTTGCGACTCCTGCCGGGCGCCCGCCTTTGGGCCGTGGAGCGGGTGCGGACGGCGGACGGTCGCCCCGTGATCTTCTCCCTGGATCTCGTTCCGGACGCGATCCTGCCCGGCCCGCTTGTCCCACCGTTGGACCCGTCCTCGATCTACGAGTACTTGGAGCGGCACCGGGGTGTGGTCATTCATCATGGGGTGGCCCGGATCAAGCCGATCCTGGCGGAACCCCGCCTGGCGCGACTCCTGAAAGTGCGCCGGGGAAGCCCCCTGCTCTTCCTGGAGCAGGTGGACTTCGCCGAGGACGATCGACCGGTCCTGCTGTCCTACGAGTACCACGATCCCTCGGTATTCGAGATCACCGTCTACCGGACCGGCCCCGGTCCGGTTTCCCCCGCAGTGCGCTGAAGGAGGACAGGATGAATCTCGGGAAACAGTTCCGGATGCAGCGGGTGCTCAACGAGGACGGCACGTGCCTGATCTGCGCCCTGGATCATGGCATGACATCCCCGACGTTCCTCCCCCCGCTGGCCGACACGGCGGCCCGCCTGCGGGAGGCGATCCGCGGCGGCGCGAACGTCATCATGATGAGCGCGGGCCTTGCCCGGCAGACCGCCACCGACTACCGGAAGGATGTGGCCTGGGCGATGATGCTCACCGCGTCGGCGACGGGCGGTGCCGTCCCGAACCAGATCGTCCACGTCGGCTGCGTGGAGGAGGCGGCCGCTTCGGGCGCCGACGCGGTCGTGGTCTTTGTCGCCCTGACGGGGTCCGAGGAGGCCCGGATGCTGGAGTATGTCGCCCGCGTGGGCCAGGCCTCTCACCGCTGGGGGATTCCGTTCATCGCGGAGGCGGAGTACCCGACGACCTACAAGGCGGTGGAGGAGCTTCAGGGGGAGTACGGCTTCGACTACTTGATCCGCAACGCCCGACTCTGCGCCGAGCTGGGGGCGGACATGATCAAGAGCAACTGGCCCGGGGATGCCCAGGGATTCGAGAAGATCGTGCAGGCCACCAGGCTCCCGACGGTGCTGGCCGGGGGACCCCGGATCACCGATGGGGAACTGCTGCGGCGAATGGAGGTGGCCATGAAGGCGGGCGGCGTCGGCTGCTCGGTGGGGCGCAACATCTTTGCCCACAAGGATCCGGAGGCGATGACCCGCGCCTTGGCGCGGGTCATCCGCCAGCGATGGCCGTCCAAGCAGGCGGTGGAGGAGTTGGAGGAGACGCTGGTGGCCCGCCGGGGTGCTCCCCGGCCATAGGTGGCGAGCGGCACCACAACACGGGGAAAGGAGGGGATCATGAACCGGCAGGTGGGGAAGCATCGGGTATGGGGCGTGTGGCTTCTGGCAGGCGTGATCATTGCGGGAGGGGTCCCGGCGCTGGCGCAGGAGCGGGTCGTGGTCTACACGACATTCGAGCAGGACGAGATCCCAGGGTACCTGGCGGACGCCAAGCGGGAGATGCCGGATCTGGAGGTGAAGTTCCTGCGCTTTTCTACGGGCGAGCTGGCGGCGCGAGTCGTGGCGGAGAAGGACAATCCGCAGGCCGATGTGGTCTGGGGGCTGGCCGCCAGCCGGATGATCGAGCTGGCGCGCATGGGCCTGCTGGAGCCGTACAGGCCCGCCCATTGGGACAAGATTCCGGCCCAGTTCAAGGGAGCGGACGGGACGTGGGTGGCGGTGGACCTGTTCGTGGGCGCCTTCGGGATCAACACGGCCCAGATGCAGCGACGGAATCTGCCGGTGCCGCGGTCGTACAAGGACCTGGCGGACCCACGCTACAAGGGCCTGGTGGTCATGCCCAACCCGACCACCTCGGGGACCGGGATGATCCACGTGGTGACGGTCCTCCTCACGCAGGGTGAGGAGAAGGGGTGGGAGCTGCTGAAGGCCATTGATCGGAACGTGAGCGAATATACGAAGAGCGGCGGGGCCCCGGGCCGCATGGCGGCGCAGGGAGAGGTGCCCATTGGTATGACGTTGGACCTCCCGATCCTGCAGTACAAGCGGCAGAAGTATCCTGTGGAGCTGGTGTGGCCCGGCGAGGGACCTGGGTACGACCTGGACTCCAAGGGGTTGATCCGCGGCGCCAAGAACGCCAAGGCGGCCCGCCGCTTCCTGGATTGGGCCATCAGCCCCTCGTCCATGGCCGAGGTCGCCAAGCTCAAGGTGACCGTGCCCTATCCCGGGATCAAGCCGGTGGGAGACATTCCGTCGGCGGAGAACATCCCGC
>JACQVO010000225.1 GCA_016209725.1 Candidatus Methylomirabilota bacterium
CTCCTCCAGGCGCTTCACCAGGATGCGGTCCTGCAATGGCCTGATCTTCTTCATGGTGCGTCACTCCTTTCGGCAACTGATATGGATGGATCGGGCCACCCCTGACGCCAATCTGCGCGACGTGGATGGCAACTCAAGGTGCCTGCGCGACCTTTACGGACAATCCGTCACATAACTATCCATCCTGGCCAGGATCCCGCGGATGGTCTGCGAGCCGCGCGCCTCCTCTGCGGCCAGCCCCTCCAACTTGCCGCTGAGGGTCCCGTCCGAAGTCAGCCGTCAGCCGGCTTGCCTGCCGGTACAGCGCGTACAGGTCTTCGATCTCTTCCAAATCCCGGATGAGCTTGGTGGCCGTCAGCGTCCCGGGGCGACGCGCGGGGGATGCGCTTCCCGCCAGGGTGGTCTCGCACCCGATCTCGCGGGCCAACGCCTGGGCGTTCTGGCGGTCCCGCTCGGCCACTCCCTCCAGGCTCGGCCAGTGGGGGGCAAAGCGCAAGGCTCGCGCCCGCTCGGCCAGATGGCACGCCAGCGCAGTTTCCTGCCGGCAGATCCTGGTCCGGAGCGCCTGCAAGCCCTCCGCATCGCTCGGGCCGTGCCTCCCGAACCACCGTCCACCCACGATCCACCCTCCGCTGGAGTCCCCATCGTGATTATCTCCTCTCCGCCGCCAGGTGGAAGGCGCGGCCTCCTCTACCCGGCCGATTCCCGTATCTGGGCGAGCCGCGCCTGGATCGCCTCGGCCGTCAGGGCGTCCCGTCCCAGGGGCCGACGGGCCGCGACCAGTGTCCCTGCCCGCGCCTGTGCCAGCCGCCTTTCGATCAGCGTCTTGCGCCGGAGTTGGGGGTAGAGGAAATGCACGGCAATGGTCTTCGGAGGCGACGTACCATACGGGAGGGGCGGGACGCCGAACCCGCCATCGGCCCGCCGCACGAAGGACTCAAGCCGGGGATCGTTGACCGTCAGGGTGTCCCCCCGTACGGGAAGACAGTGACTCGTGTGCGCCCGGATGCTCTCCCACACCGCCAGGTACGCATCCCAGCGGTCGGCCTTGTCGAGCATTGCGAGGATGCTGCGGTAGAGCAGGACTTGGTTGCCCTGGTACCCCCGCTGCCCAAGCTGCCCGCGGTGCTGCTGCGTGGCCTGCAGCAGGCGCAATCCCGCCTCCAGGCCATCCTCATAGGCGTGCGTCGCCTCGATGTCTCGCCAGAGGGCCTTCCACGTCGAATCATCCATGGTGACTGCGTAGCTTTCCCAGTCGAGCGGGTCCGCGGCCGGGCGGGAGAGGAGGTGGGTGAGCCATTCCTGAATGTTCATGGGGTCCTCATGTAGCGCGCCGATTGGCACGGGGGCGAACTGAAGCGAGTCTGGCGTGTCAACAATTCTTCTCTCCGCGGCTCCCGTGCTCCGCAACAGTTTCGCGCGGTAACCCCTCATTCCCTTTAAGGGAGATCAAGGGACCTTGGCGAGACCAGATGAGATTATTGCGGAGCACAGGTGGCGGCCGCCGCCTGTCGTGCGTGCTTAGTACCTGGAGCGCCCGCCCCCGAACCCGCCGCCGCCGCGTGGCGCCTGTTCCCGAGCCTCGTTCACGGTCAACGCCCGGCCGCCGACTTCCCGGCCGTTCAGCGCACTGATGGCCGCCTGGACATCCGCTTGGCTCCCCATCTCGACAAAGGCGAACCCTCTGGGGCGTCCCGTCTCCCGATCCATGATCATCTTCACCTCGGAGACCTCGCGTCCCCCCTCCTGGAAGAGCGTGCGGAGCTGCGATTCGTCCACATCAAACGGTAGATTCCCCACATACAATCTCGTTCCCATGGTCCTCAACCCCTTTCGCCCCGCGCCTGCGGGGCACTGCCCATTACGAGCGGTGTTGTCCGTGCTGTCTCCCGGATCGCGGTCCGCTATTCCCCCGCCCGGGCCGTGCCCCCCGAACCACTTCGCAGCCACGAACCACGCACTATCCCGCCTTCCTACGGTCGCAGAACGCTTCCGCGGCGGCTTCCGCTTCCACTTGGGTCCTCCAGGGCCCGCCCAGGACCGGCCGATCGCCGCCGACATCCTTCAATGCCACGCGGGCCTTGGCCCACCAGACGCCCCAATCTCGGAGGGTCGTGATCGTGTACTGCTGGTATGGGTAGCTCGTTCTCTCCTCGTCCATGGTCGCTCTCTTTCCCGCCCTTACCAGGGGATTGCTCCCGACCCCTCGCGAAGCCGAGAGACCGAGGGCAATCGCCGTGGAGTTCAGGGTCCCTCGTCTGCTCAGGCGGTGGAGGGGCTCACTTTCATGTTCGCGGCCCGCGGTCCCTTCTCTCCCCTCTCGACATCGAACTCGACGGTTTGCCCTTCCGCAAGTGCGTTGAACCCCTCTCCCTGGAGGGCGGACCTGTGAAAGAAGAGCTCGACGCCATCCTGTCCCTGAATGAACCCAAAGCCTCGCTCCCTGACCAGTTTCTTGACCGTGCCCGTTGCCATCGCTTCTGCTCCTCTCCGGACGATCGTCCGGAACCGTTGCGTTTCCCACTACCGATCCACCACGATGCTCTTCGTGGCAGCTTCAAGCCCCGCGGTCCCGCCCGCCCTCTCAGGACAACTTCGCGCCCGCCAGCAGGGCTTGCAACTCGTCCCGCTCCACCACCTCTTTCTCCAGTAGTCGGCGCGCGAGTTGCTCGAGGAGGCTCCTCCTTTCCGTGAGGAGGGCGCTGACCTTCACGTGCGCCTCAACCATGATGCGGCCGGCCTCGGCGTCGATGAGACGGGCCGTGTCTTCACTATGCTCGCGCGGCGGGGGCAGGCCCGGGAGGAGGCCCGTCCGTCCGCCTCCATCGAAGGTCATCAGGCCGATCTTCTCGCTCATCCCATACTGGGCCACCATGTGCCGCACCAGGTCGGTGGCCCGCTGCAGGTCGTTCTGGGCGCCGGTCGAGACATCGCCAAAGATGATCTCCTCAGCGGTCCGACCTCCCAAGAGGACGCACAGCCGATTGAACAGCTCCGACCGGGTCATCAGGTATCGGTCCTCCGTCGGGAGCTGCTGCGTATAGCCTAATGCCGCGATCCCCCGCGAGACGATCGAGATCTTCGAGACCGGGTCGGCCCCCGGCAGGAACTCCGCCGCCACCGCGTGCCCGGCCTCGTGGGTGGCCACGATCTCCCGCTCCTTCGCGCTCATCACCCGGGTCTTCTTCAGC
>JACQVO010000226.1 GCA_016209725.1 Candidatus Methylomirabilota bacterium
CGCAGCCTCGCATGGTCCGCCTTGATGATGGCGTCGAAGCGGGCCAGGCCCCGCTCCCGCAGGACGTTGGTGTAATCCACCTGCAGGATCGCGTTCTTCTTCACCACCCCGAAGAGCATCAGCACCCCGATGGCACTGTAGATGTTCATGGTCTTGCCCACCACCAGGAGGGAGATCAATCCGAACGGCAGCGAAAGGGGGAGGGAGGCCATGATGGTGAGGGGGTGGACGAAGCTCTCGAACTGCGCCGCCAGGACCATGTAGATGAAGATGAGGCTCAGGCCCAGGGCGATCAGGAAATTTACCCGGGCCTCGGCCAGGATCTGGGCCCGGCCCAGGTATTTGGTCGTGTACCCGGGCGGCAGCTTCAGGGCGGCCACCTTGGGGCTCACCTGCTTGACCGCCTCGCCGATCGGCAGTCTCGGATCGAGATTGGCGACGATCCCCACCTGGCGGTCGCGGTCCAGCCGGTCAATCTGGTTGGGGCCCTTCTCCTCCGAAAGCCGGACCACGTTGTTCAGCTTCACCAGGCCCAGCTTTCCGCTGGGGACGTACAGGTCGCTGATCACCTCGGCGTTCTTGCGGAAGTCTTCCTGCAGGCGAAGGCGGACAACGTATTGCTCGTCGGCCTCCTTGAACTTGGTGACCTCCTCGCCGCCCACCATGGTCCGCAGGCTCCCCGCGATGGCGTCCACCCCGACGTCCAGGACGGCCGCCTTGTCCCGATCGATATGGACCCGGATCTCCGGCTTGCGCCGGGCCAGTGTGGTATCCACGTCCACCATCCCGGAAACGGTCCGCGCCTGGGTGGCCAGGGCCTGGGAGTAGCGATCCAGCGCCTCCAGGTCCGGTCCCCGCAGGATGAGCTGGAAGGGGTGCCGCCGCGCGCCCGTCTGGCCCGTGGCGAACAGGTTCTGGACGCTGACCGTGAGGTCGGGGTACGTCGCCATGATCTTCCGGGCCTCCCGCATCACGTCCTGCTGGGAGAAATCCCGCTCGTGAAGCGGCGACAACCCGAGGAGCCTCCGCAGGCCCAGATGCTGGGCCATCCGGTCGAACTCCGTCCCCTCCCGCAGGGGCGTGAGGCCCACGTACAGGCTGGCGTCGGTCACGGCGGACTGTTCCCCCACCCCCACGGTGGTGAACAGGACCCGGACCCCTTTGAGTTTCCCGATCTCCCCCTCCACCTGGCGCAGGATCCGGTCGGTCCGCTCCAGAGAGGAGCCTTCCGGGGCCTGGATGAAGATCTCGAACTCGCTCTGGTCGTCGTCCACAAAGCTCTCCTCGCCGACGTATCGGTACAGCCAGAAGGTGGACGCCACCGTCAACACCGCCAGCCCCAGGACCACGGGGCGGCGCCGGAGGGAGAAGCGGAGGAGCCGATCGTAGCCGTGCTCGATGATCCGGAAAAAGCGGGATTCCTTGGACCCGTGGTGCGCGCCGTTCGCCTCCGGGACCTTGAGGAAGCGGGAGCAGAGCATGGGGGTCAGGGTGAAGGCCACCAGGAGGGACACCAGGATGGCGCAGGCCGCGGTGATGCCGAAACTGAAGAAGAGGCGGCCGATGCGGCCCTGCATGAAGGCCACCGGGACGAAGATCACCACCAGGGACAGGGTCGTGGCCATGACGGCCAGGCCGATCTCCCGGGTGGCCTCCACCGCCGCCTCCATGGGGGAGCGCCCCTCCTCCTCGATGTAGCGGTAGATATTCTCCAGGACCACCAGGGCGTCGTCGATCACGATGCCCGTGGAGAGGCTGAGGGCCAACATCGTCATGTTGTTCAGGGAGAAGTCCAGGGCCCGCATGATGGTGAAGGTGGCGATGATGGAGGTCGGGATGGAGATGGCGGCGATGATGGCGGAGCGCAGGTTCCGGATGAACAGGAAGACCACAAGCGCGGCCAGGAAGCCGCCCAGGATCATGTGGGTCTGGACCTCTTCGAAGGACCGGCGGATGAAGCGGGACTGGTCCCGGACTGTCTGCACCTTGTAGTCGGGCGGCAGCGTCTTGCCGATCTGGGCCAGACGCTGTTTCACCGTGTCCACGACCTTGACGGTGTTGGTCCCCGACTGCTTGCGCACCAGCATGGAGACGGCGTTCTCACCATTGAAGCGCGAGATCGTCCGCGGCTCCTCGGTGCCGTCCATCACGCCCCCCAGGTCCCGGACCCGGATGGGTGTTCCGGTCTTGGCCGAAACGATGACGGCCCCGAAATCCTCCGCCGAGCGGACGCGGGCCATGGTCCGCAGGACCTTCTCGCTGTCGCCGAAGCTGACGCGGCCGCCCGGGATTTCCAGATTCTGTCGCTCGATGGCTTGCTTGGCCTGTTCGATGCTGACGCCATAGGCCGCCAGCTTCCGCGGGTCCAAGGTCACCTGGATTTCTCGCTTGCGGTCGCCCACGAAGGTGATGCTGCCCACGCCGTTGATGGTCTCCAGCGGCTGCTTGATCCGCTTGTCCACGAACTCGGTGATCTCCCGGGGGTCGCGGCGGGCCGAGACCACTAGGGCCAGGATGGGGGCCGAGTCCGGGTCGAACTTCTCCACGATGGGGGGGTCGGTGTCCTTGGGGAACTTGGCCAGGATGGTGGAGATCTTGTCCCGGACGTCCTGGGCGGCCACATCCGGGTTCCGCTCCAGGGCGAAGACGGCGACCACCCGCGAATTGCCCTCGCTGGTGCTGGAGCGCAGCTCCTCCAGGCCGTTGATGGTGTTGACCACTTCCTCGATGGCCTTGGTGACCTGGGTCTCCATCTCCTCGGGGCTGGCGCCCGCGAGCTTGGTGGTGATGGTGATGGTGGGCCGATCGATCTTGGGGAGGAGGTCCAGGCCGAGGCGCTCGTAGGAGAACCAGCCCATCACCACCAGCGCCATAATGAGCATGGTGGTAAAGACCGGTCGCTTGACGCAGAGTTCGGCCAGGAACATGGGCGAAAGTCTAGGCGGGGACCACCGGAAAATCAAGCGGATTGCACACGTTCTTCCGGCATGGACCCCCACGGCCCTGCCGGGCGACTTGACATGTGGCGGAGCGTATCGTATGTATTCTGTAATACATGAACACCGGGGGCCTTGTGCGGATTGCCACCCTGATCTGGGACGAGTGGAATCATGAAGCAAGCAAGGCAGAAGCGGCTTCCGAGGTTTCTTTCCGTCGAGGAAGAGGCGAGATTCTGGCAGGCCCACAGCCCCCTGGACTATCGACACGGGTTCCGTGAGGAGCCTGCAGCGCCCTCCGCGCGTCTCGAATCC
>JACQVO010000227.1 GCA_016209725.1 Candidatus Methylomirabilota bacterium
GCCGGTGGCGGTGGAGAGCCACAACGCCGGCGACAAGGACTTCACGGCGCAGCTCAGCAAGATCAAGCAGGCCGGCGCGCAGGTCATGGTCATGTGGAGCCACGACACCGAATCGGCATTGGTCGTCCGGCAGGCACGGCAGCTCGATCCCGGCCTCAAGATCCTGGGCACGACCTCCCTGAGCGAGCCGAGCTTCCTGCGGCTGGCCGGCGAGGCCGCGGATGGGGTGATGAGCGCCAACGACTTCGTCCCGACCAATCCCGACCCCCGGGTCCAGACCTTCGTGGCCAAGTACCAGGCGAAGTTCAACATGCTGCCGGAGGTCTGGGCGGCGGCCTACTACGATGCCACCCACATAGCGGCCAAGGTGATCGCCGCAGCCGGAGGGACCGATGCCGAGAAGATGCGCCAGGCCTTCTTCAGCCTCCGCCACACCGGCCTGATGGCCGATTTCAAGTTCGAGCCGAACGGGGACGGCAATCACCAGATTCACATGGTGGAGGATCAGAAGGGCGTGGCCAAGTGGGTAAGCACGGTGAAGTTCTAAGCAGCAGGAGGGGAGGGGCAACAGAGGAGGAGAAGGCCATGAGAAGCGCGCGGGTTTGGAGTCGAGGCGCCACGGGACTATTCCTGGCCACGGTCGTCATGGTCGCGGTCTTGTCCCCCCTGCCGGGAATCTGCGGGGCGCCCGCCGAGGTCACGGTACTCATCCAGTCCCACTTCGTGCCGGCGTACGAGCAGGAGCTGAAGAAGCAGGTGGAGGCGTGGGGGAAGCAGAAGGGGATCCCCACGCGGGTGGACTTCGTCAGCACGGCGGAGTTCAATGCGAAGCTCGTGGCCGAGGCGGAGACCAAGGCCGGCCACGACCTCGTGGTCTTCCGGAATTATGACGCGGCCCTGTACAAGGACAGTTTGACCGACTTGACTGCGGTCGCCACGGAACTCGGCAACCAGTACGGGGGCTGGCTCCCCATGGCCAGGGAGACCAGCTTCTTCGACGGGCAATGGAAGGTGGTCCCCTACTACCACCAGTCTTTCCCGGCGGTCTATCGGATGGATCTGTTCCAGGAGGTCGGATTCACCCGGGAGCAGGTCCACAAGCTCACCTGGGATCAATTCCTGGAGGCGGCCAAGAAGCTCCATGCGAAAGGGAAGCCCCTCGGCTTCGGCATCAGCCAGACCAACGATTCGGATCTGATCCTCTACCCGCTGCTCTGGTCGTTCGGGGGCTCCACGGTGGATAAGAGCGGCCGGGTGGCCATCAACTCGCCCCAGACCGCCAAGGCGATCGAGTACGTGAAGGAGCTGGCCAAGTTCATGCCCCGCGAGGTCCTGGGCTGGGATGACGCCAGCAACAACCGGTTCATGATGTCGGGCCAGGGGGCGCTCACCTTCAATCCGCCCAGCATCTGGGTGGTGGCCAAGAAGGAGGTCCCGGACATCGCCAAGCTCCTGGACCACGCGCCCGTCCCCGCGGGGCCGGCCGGCCGGTTCCGCTCCACGGGCAGCTACTATATGGGCATCTGGAAGTTCAAGCCGGCCCAGCCAGCGGCGGATCTGATCCGGTTCCTCCTGACCCGGGACAACTACAAGGCGCAGATCGATGCCTCGGGAGGGTTCAACCAGCCGTTCCTCAAGGCGTATCAGACCTTCCCCGTCTGGAAGGACAACGTGCCTCTGAACGCCTACGAGCCAGGCGCCGAGGACCTCCAATTGCAGGGATGGCCCGGACCCGCCACCAAGGCTGCCGCCGCCCAGAAGGCCTGGGTCATGCACATCATTCCCGTGATGTTCGGCAAGGCCGTCAGCGGCGCCACGCCCCAGGAGGCGATGCGATGGGCCGAGGACGAGCTGAAGCAACTGTACCGGTGAGCGAGCCGGGGAGGTGGTCACCGCGCCACCTCCCCCGGACCTTGCCGCTGTGGCGCGGACAGGAGATGGCGGGGTTGCTCTTCGTCCTCCCGGCCGCCCTCCTGGTCGGGGGGTTGGTGGCCTACCCATTTTTCTACGCGTTGGGTCTCAGCCTGACGAGCAAGCAGGCGGGAGTGGTCGGGCAGTTCGTGGGTCTCCGCAACTTCACCGACCTCATGCAGGGAGAAATCTTCCGCCGCACCGTGCGCAACTCCCTCCTCTTCACCGGCGTCGCCGTGGCGTTCAAGACCGTTCTGGGCCTCGGACTGGCCCTGCTGCTCCGGCGTGCCAGTGTCGGCCGTCGGGCCCTCCGGGGGATGATCCTCCTGCCGTGGGTCGTGCCCTCCACGCTGAGCGTGCTCGGCTGGTGGTGGCTGTTCGACCCGCTGAACGGCGTGGTGAACCTGGCCCTGGGGAAACTGGGGCTGATCAGCGAACGGATCCCGTGGCTCAGCGATCCCTTCTGGGCCATGGTGGCGGTGATCACGGTGAACATCTGGCGAGGACTCCCCTTCTTCGCGATCTCGTTCCTGGCGGGCTTGGTATCGATCCCGGAGGAGCTGTACGAAGCTGCCCAGATCGATGGGGCCGGAAAGGTCGCCTGCTTCTCCCGGATCACGGTGCCCCTGCTCCGGCCGGTCCTCGGCGTCATCGTGCTGTACTCGATCATCATGACCGTCTCCGACTTCAACATCGTCTACGTGCTCACCCGTGGCGGGCCCATGAACAGCACGCACCTGTTCGCAACCTTCGCCTACGAGATGGGACTGGCCTCAGCCGACATCGGCAAAGGAGCGGCCATCTCCCTGTTCATCTTCCCGTTCCTGGCTGCCGTCGCGTACCTCCAGCTCCGGATCACGAGGGGGGCCACCCGATGACCATGGTGCGCAGACGCCTGGGGTCGGTGGGGGCCTTTCTGGGTCTGCTGCCCTATCTGGGCTTCGCCCTGTTCCCGTTCTATTGGATGCTCCTGACCTCTCTGCGGCGGAATGCCGAGATCTATGACGTGACCAACCTGTCATTTCTGGTGCAGAAGGGAGCCACGCTCCAGCACTATGTCTTTCTGCTCACGGGCACCCAGTTCCCCGCCTGGTTCTGGAATTCGCTCCTGGTGTCGGTTGTGGCCACCGCCATCTCGGTTGTCATCAGCACGGCGGCCGCGTACGGTCTGGTCCGTCTCCCCTTCCGCGGATCGTCCTTCTTCAGCATTGGAATTTTCGTCACGTACCTCGTCCCGCCGACGCTCTTGTTCATTCCCCTCTTCCGGGTGGTGACGGCGCTGGGCCTGAGCGACTCCCGGCTCTCCTTGATCGTCACCTACCCGACTTTCGTCGTGCCGTTCTGTACCTGGCTTCTGATGAGTTACTTCGCCACCATCCCCAAGGAACTGGAGGAGTGCGCCATTGTGGATGGCGCGACGCGGGCACAGGTGCTCCTGAAGATCGTCCTGCCCGTGGCCCTGCCCGGTGTCGTGACGGCGACCCTCTTCTCCTTCACCCTGGCCTGGGGCGAGTTCATCTATGCGCTGACGTTTATCGCCTCCGGCACCCACAAGACCCTCACGGCAGGCACCGTGGCCGAGCTGATCCGGGGCGACGTCTTTCACTGGGGGCCGCTCATGGCGGGGGCGCTCCTCGCCTCGGTCCCGGTGGTCATCGCCTACGGGTTCCTGATGGACTACTACGTCAGCGGCCTCGTTGCCGGCGCAACCAAGTACTGAGGAGGAAGCATGCCGAAGGAGGAAGCAACCATCGTCGTCTCGGCGGAAAGACTGGAGAGCTTCTGCCGGGAGGCCCTTGTCGGGGCCGGGTTGGATGAGCCGGGAGCGAAGATCGTGGCCGCATCCCTGGTGGAGACGGAGCTGCGGGGTGTCAGCACCCACGGGGTGGTTCGGTTTCCCATGTACGCCCGCCGGGTCAAGGCCGGCCTTATCCGGCCATCACCACGGATGCGCCTGGAGCGGACCGGACCCGGCACCGCCCTCCTCTTCGGCGGACACGGCGCCGGCCAGGTCATCGCACATCGGGCCATGGCCGAGGCCATCAGTCTGGCCCGGGAAGCTGGTGTCGGGTGCGTGGCCGTGACGGAGAGCCATCATTTCGGGATGGCAGCTTGGTTTGCCATGCAGGCCCTCGAGCACGACATGATCGGTCTGGCAGTCTCCAATGCCGACACGGGCGCGGCCGTCACGCCCTTCGGCGCGAAGCGCGGTTACCTGGGGTCCAATCCATTATGCGTGGCCATTCCGGCAGAATCGTGCGATCCCATCGTCCTCGACATGTCCACCGCCGTCGTGTCGGTCGGATGGGTGCAGGCGGCGGCTGCGATGGGCCAGTCCATACCGCCGGAGTGGGCCGTGGACGCCGAGGGAAAC
>JACQVO010000220.1 GCA_016209725.1 Candidatus Methylomirabilota bacterium
AGTACGCCGATCTGGCCAACAACCTGGGGTATATTAACCAGCGCACCCAGGGGATGGTGGATCGCTTTCTCCGGGGGCGGATCCCCCCACCCGGGGAACCGGTCACGGATCCGGATCGGTCCATGAGAAAGACCGTCGAGGATCTCTGCGAGCGTGTGGACGTGGCCATGGAGAGTCTGGCGCTCCACCGGGCCCTGGAGGCCATCTGGGATTGCCTGGACGCGGCGAATCAGTACATCGACGGGCAAAAACCGTGGGAGCTGGCGAAACGAGATCCCGCAGCCTTGCGGCGCGTGCTCGGCCACGCCTGCGAGGCCCTCCGCCTGGTGACATTGCACCTCTGCCCATTCATGCCGACCACGGCCGACCGCATGTGGAGCCGACTCGGCCTCCCGGGTTCGCCTGCCGATGCGCGCCTCGACAAGGAGGGAATCTGGGGCCGCGCGGAGGAGCGAGACTCGCGGCCGGGCGACGCCCTGTTCCCGAGGGTGGAATTGTCGCTGGAGGAGAGCCCGCCTCCCTCCGCGGATTCTTCGGCCCCCGCCGTGGCAGAGGAGATCAGCCTGGAGGAGTTCCGGCGCCTGGACCTCCGCGTGGCGGAGATCCTGGAGGCCAGGGCGGTCCGCGGGTCCAAGAAGCTGGTGGAGCTCAGGGTCAGCACGGGAACCACGCAACGGACCATCGTGGCGGGCATCCTGCTGGAGTATCCACCGGCCGAGCTGGTCGGGAAGCGGATCGTGATCGTCGCCAACCTCAAGCCCTCCAGGCTCATGGGGGTCGAATCGCGGGGGATGCTCTTGGCGGCCACCGGCCCGGACGGGCGCATCGTTCTGCTGACGCCCGAGAAGCCCGTGGCACCCGGATCGCAGGTCAAGTAGCTCCGCAGTTACTACGAAGCGAGACGAAGGGGCTCATCACGATCCGCAGATTCCACAGATGTGACCGCCCAGAAACCTCCGTTGAATCTGCGTAATTTGCGGATTGATCAAGGTTTCTTGCGGTTCTTCGGTGGAAAGGGGAGAGTGGCATGACGGACGCCAGTTACACCAAGGCGGGCGTCAACACCGTGGAGGAAGAGACGGCGCTGGCCGGTTTGCTCAAGTGGGTGGGCAAGACCCTGGAGTTCGGCGCCCGGCGATCGGCCCTGGATTTCGGTTACTTCGCCAGCGTCCTGGACCTCGGCAACGGGTTGGGCCTGGCTCTGTCCACCGATGGGGTGGGAAGCAAGCTGCTCGTGGCGCAGTTGCTGGACAAGTACGATACCATCGGCATAGACTGCGTGGCCATGAACGTCAATGACGTCCTGTGTGTCGGTGCTGAACCCCTCTGCATGCTCGATTACATTGCCGTCCAGGAGGCCGACCGCGACCTCCTCGAACAGATCGGGAAGGGGCTTTACGAGGGGGCGCGGCAGGCCAATATCTCCATTCCGGGCGGCGAGATCTCCCAGATCCGCGAGATAATCAAGGGCGAGCGGGAGGGGCGGGGTTTCGACCTGGCCGGCGCCTGCGTCGGCCTCGTTCCCATGGACCGGATCCTCGTCGGCCAATCCATCCAGCCGGGGGATGCCGTCATCGGCCTCCGGAGCAGCGGGATCCACAGCAACGGACTGACCCTGGCGCGAGAGGTCTTCTTCAAGAAGGCCGGGTACCAGCCGGACAGGTATGTGGGAGAACTGGGCCGAACCATCGGCGAGGAGCTTCTCGAGCCGACGCGGATCTATGTCCGGGAGATCCTCGAGCTCCTCCGCTCCGGCCTGGACATCAAGGCCCTGATCCACATCACCAGCGACGGCTTTCTCAACCTCGCCCGGGTGCAGGCCAAGGTGGGCTACGTCCTCGAGGCGCTGCCCGACCCCCAACCCATCTTCACCCTCTTGCAGCAGGTGGGCCGGGTCAGCGATGAGGAGATGTTCTTCGTCTACAACATGGGGACGGGGTTCTGTGTCGTGGTCGCCGCCGCCGACGCCGATCGGGCGCTGGATGTGGTCGGGCGGCTGGGCCTGGAGGCCTTCCGCCTCGGCCGCGCCGTTTCCGATCCGGAGCGCAAGGTCCATCTCGTTCCCAGGCGCCTGGTGGGCGAAGGCAGCCGCTTCCGCCGTATCTGAAGACCCTCCTCTTTGGAGGTGGCAATGCATCTCGCGTGACGGGGGACCCCAGTGCCGCGCGTCCTGGTCGTCGAGGACAACGCCGTCAATGTGGAGCTGGTGACCGCGCTCTTGGAACAGGAGGGCTGCCAGGTGCTCGTGGCGGGGACGGCCGAGGCGGCGCTTCGCCTCGCGCGGACGGCGCGCCCGCATCTCATCCTCATGGACGTGCAACTGCCGGGCATGACCGGGTATGAGGCGGCCCGCCAGCTCAGAGACGATCCGAGCACGGCCGCCATCCCCGTCGTGGCTGTCACGGCGCAGGCCATGCGCGGGGATGAGGCTCGCGCGGCCCAGGCCGGCTGCGCGGGATATATGACGAAGCCCCTGGATGCCCAGATTTTCCGGCACACCCTGCACCGGCTTCTGCCGAAGGGCGAGAGGGGATAGGTCCCAGGTGGGGGGCAGGTGATGGCGCTGCCGTTCGAACGCCGGCGAAGCGGTCAGACCCGATTCCCAATTCGGGTGCCGGCCCTGACCGAGCCCATCCAACGTCTGGGTGGCTCCACGCGGGGAGAAGCCGAGGATCTGAGCTCTGGCGGGGTCCTCCTTCGACTGGAGCAGGATCTGGTCCCCGGCGATCCGGTGCGCGTAACCCTGTGCCTGACCACGCAGCCGCCACTCACCATGGCCGGAACCGTCGCCTGGGCCCACCCCCACCCGATCTTCGCGGGCTGGGCCCTTGGCGTCCGGTTCAACGAGGAACTGCCCCGGGAGATGGTGGGCGATATCGCCGACGCCGAACACCCGCCGTGGCTCACCCCACGCGCCAACATCCGGCCGCCCCGGGCGTGACGCGTACGCCCCCGATGCGGTCGTGCCTGCCGGGGTCCCTCGATCCCCCCGGTAGATCCACCCATCATCCGTCGGCTGCTGTTTATTCTCGCATCTTCTCTGGATCAATCCCCAGGCTCTTGCACCAGTCACGATAGGCGAGGGGCGAGACCTCGGACGGCTTGATCTCGCTGCGACCGCCCCAGAAGGCGTTGGTATAGGCGGCAGGGATGCCGGCCTCGGCGAGGTGTCGGTCGATGGCGGCTTTGTGGGCGAGCAGCACCTGCTTGTCGGTGCCGTGGGCAACGCCCATGATGTTCACGTTGTGGAACTCGGGGCCGCCTTCGCGCCAGTAGGCGTGCGTCATGATGTGATGGCGGCCCACTTCGCGGCCCGCGTCGATCTCGCGGCCCGGCGGCACGGCGAAGTGAAACAGCGCGTTGAAGCGGGTCACGCGCTCGCCGCCCGCGACGGATTTGACGTGCTCCAGGAACGTCGAGAAGCGGCCGATGATCTTGCGGCCGTCGAAGTCCTTGGCGATCGCGAAGAACCGCTCCAGCGGCACGCCTGCCTCTGTGGCGCGCGCATCCCAGAGGTTGGGAACTAGCTCCTCCGGCTCGAACTCGCGCTTCAGTGCCACCAGGACGCGCCACTCCAGCTCATTCAGCGTCGTGACCGTCACATCCGTGACGTCGGCTGGCACCTCGGCGCGACTGCCCGGTTCCAGCCCGCGCCGCCGCACATGGCCGACGCCGAGCGCGAACAGCTTCTTGGCGGGCAGGAGGAGGAACCGCTCCGCGCCCGTCTGCCGCGCGAGGACCTCGCAGTGCCGGGTCATCGAGAAGCCCTGCGGAACCTTCAGCGTCGTCCAGAGCCGGTACCCGGCCCCGGCGGTGGCGGCGTCGGTGGTGCGGATCACCACATGCCCGCTGAACGGGTCGCGCTCAAACATGTAGTCGAAGGCCGCGTCGAGTTTCTCCGGCGGCACCTGCCACGCCACGAGCGCGCCCTGCGCGAGGTTGGTGGCCAGCAACGTCTGCCGCACCCGCCGGATCGTCCCCGCCCGCAGCATCACCTGGATGCGCGCGATCACCTCCGGCAGCTCCACCCCCGATTCCCGTGAGATTTCCCCCAGCGGATCGGGCTGGAACCCTTGGAGCCGGTCCTCGGACACAGCCAGGATCTTGGCGTTGATCGGGTCGGTGAAGGTGGAGGGGATGATGTTCATCTGCCGGCAATTTCCCCTGGGCGCCCGTTGTGATCCGAGAGGCTCCGTCGGTTCTCGGCTTCCGCTACTAATCTACCCCGTTAGAGCCCGAATGCAAAGACTCGCAGTGACACCCCCATCCCCGGGTTAGTGCTCTGGGTCGCAATTACAGTCACATATTCTGCGGACAGCCATGCCGTTCGTGGTGAGCGTGTCGAAGCGCGAACGGCGTCTCGCAGCCGAGAGATCGCCCTTCGACAAGCTCAGGGCGAACGGTACTGGCCCGTTGAATATGTCGCCGAAGTTATGGCAGGGAGCACTTAGGTCTTGATCGCCCCAGCGGATCCTGCGTTCGGGCCGCACCCTGAGCCCCGATGTCTTTTTCGGATCGCGTGCTCGGTCTCACCGCGCCCGAATTCGGAAGCAATGGTGAATGCGCGGATTGCGAAAAAAATCAACGTCGATGGTCGCCCGGGTGATGTCCCGGATTTCAAAAGCATTCTGCAGAGTCGCGTCCATTTTGAAACGGCGGAAGTTGGTCGAGAAGATCATCGTGCCGCCGGGGGCCAAGAGCTTCATGGATTTCTTGATCAACCATGCATGATCCCTCTGCACGTCGAGGGTCTGGCGCATGCGCTTGGAATTCGAGAACGTCGGCGGATCCAAGAAAATCAGATCAAATGGACCCTGCGCCGCCTCCAGCCATGCCAGGCAGTCGGCGTCGATCAGGGAGTTGGTTCGGCGTGAAAGGCCATTGAGTTCAAAATTCTTTTCGGCCCATGCCAAATACGTCTTGGACATATCCACGGTCACGGTTGAGCGGGCGCCCCCTTTTGCCGCGTACACACTGGCCGCGCCGGTGTAGCCGAATAGATTCAAGAAACGCGTCCCGGGTGCCAGCTCCTGTATCAGCGCGCGCGTGCGCCGATGGTCCAGGAAGAGACCGGTATCGAGGTAATCGGACAGGTTGACGAGGAACCGGCAGTTCCCCTCCCGCACGGCGCGGAATTTCTCTTGGGCGTCAAAGCGCGGGTATTGGCTGCGGTCCCTCTTCCGCCGTCGAATCTTCAGCATCACGTGGGTCTTGGGTACGTCCAAGAGGTCCGGCAGTTGCGCCATCACGCCGCGCAAACGGGCGGCGGCCCGCAGCGCATTGATCGTCGCCGGCGCCTCGTACTCCTGGACGTGCACCCATTGCTCGTAGACGTCGATGGCGACGGCGAACTCGGGCAGGTCGGCATCATAGACGCGAAAACATGAAATGCCGTGCTGTGTGGCCCAGGGCCGCAAACGTTTCAGATTTTTTGCCAGCCGGTTGGCGAACATGGTGTCGCCGGATGGCGAGCGCGGACCGTGAGGCTTCACCGCGGCGGGCGGCGTCCCCTTTGCCGATTCCGCCGGCGGCTCGATGTCGGCCGCGGCGGGACGAATCGGCACGCACAACAGACGGCAGGGGAGCGCCCCATTGAAAAACTGATGCGAACGGGGGGCCCGCAGGCCTAGGCGCTTGCCCAGAATCTCGCTGGCGGTGAGCACGTAGGCTGTCCAGCCCGGGAACTTGGTCTTCAGCTCCACGCCCAACCGCGTATACAGAACCTTGAGGGCATCCAGCTCGCCCAGACGCTCGCCGTAGGGCGGATTCATGATCACGACGCCGGTCGTGACGCCTCTGGGAGCTTGACAGTCGGCGAGATCACGCCTCTCGACATGCACGAGGCCGCGCAGGCCTGCCCGATCGATATTCGCCGTCGCCGCGCGGACGCTCTGCGCGTCCACGTCATACCCCACCACGATCGGCGCATGGCGGCGGCCGCCCTCTCGACGCTGCCGGGCTTCCTGGCAAAGGCGCAGCCAGAGCGCGGGATCATGGCCGCGCCAACCCAGGAACCCGAAATATCGGCGCGCCAGTCCCGGCGCGGTGTCGGTGGCCATCCAGGCCGCTTCGATCGGGATCGTGCCGGAGCCGCACATCGGATCCACGCAGGCGCCGCCGGATGATGCGATGG
>JACQVO010000221.1 GCA_016209725.1 Candidatus Methylomirabilota bacterium
AAATTCTGGTCGACCCGGGACCTGGAGGAGGCCATCCGGAAACGCCTGCCCGAGCCGCTGCGCGAGATTCCCTTCAAGGTGGACATGGCCCGCCAGGACCCTCGGCCCCTCAATCCCTGGACCGAGGAGACCAAGAAGATTCTCATCTACGATCCCGCCACGGGGAAGGCCTCGCCCTCCGCCGTGGCGGACCTCTTCCGCTACATCCCCGCCCAGGTGGCCCACTACCGCGTCTTCGCCCTGGACCACGGCCACGACGCGGAGCTGGCCGCCGCCACGGCCGCCGCCCTGGCCAGCCAGGGCCAGGACGCCTTCAGCACCAACCTCTGATCAGCGGTGGCGGACCGGCGACCCGATGCGAGCTGGCGAGCGAGCGTCGTCTTCCCCACCTGCCGGCGCCGATGAGGGCCACCACATTGCGAGAAGCCCGCTGGGGTTCGCATCACACGGGGCCGTCGGTGTGCTCGCGGATGCAAGCCAGGAAGCGCGTGCCGAGCTCCTGGAGCTTGCGCAGGCCCACCCCCTTGATCTGCAGGAACGCCTCCTCGGTGGCCGGGCGGTCGCGCGCCATCTCGCGCAGGCTGGCGTCGCTGAAGATGAGGTAGGGTGGGATGCCCCGCTCCTCCGCCATGGTCCGGCGGAGGGCGCGGAGCGCCTCGAACAGATCCTCGTCGCTCGTCCATCGCCGGCCCGGCGGCGGGGCCGGGCGGGCGGCCCGCGAAGAGGCGCCGCGCACCGGCCGGACGGCCATCCGGAGGAGTGGCACCACCTCCTCTCCCCGCAGGACCCGGTGGCCCCGCGTGGTCACGGCGAGCGTCGGGTACTCGCCCTCGTCGCGGGCCAGGCAGCCGTGCCCCTCGAGCTGCGCGATCCAACTCCGCACCGCCGCCTTCGGGTGCTGGCGCAACACGCCGTAGGCGTCCAGCCGCTCGTGGCGCAGCCTCGTAACCCGGGCGGTGTCGGCCCCCCGCAGGATGTCCGCCACGTAGTCGGCGCCGAACCGCTCTCCCATCTCGGCGACGCAGGCGAGGATCCGCCGCGCCAGCGCCGCCGAGCCGTCCTCGACGGAGATCTCGCCGAGGCAAACGTCGCAGGCCCCGCACCCCTCCACCGGATAGGCTTGGCCGAAGTACTCCACCAGGAACCGGTGCCGGCAAACGGCGGCCTGGCAGTAGCCGTACATCTCCCCCAGTTTCGGGAGGGCCCCCGGCGCCGGCAGCCCCTCCGCCAGCAGGAGGGACCGCCACAGACCGAAGTCACCGCCGGAGTAGAGCAGCAGGCACTCCGCCGGCAGGCCGTCGCGCCCGGCCCGGCCCGCCTCCTGCTGGTAATGCTCGATGGACTTGGGCATGCCGGCGTGGACCACGTAGCGCACGTCGGACCGGTCGATGCCCATCCCGAAGGCCACCGTGGCGACCACCACATCCGCCCGCTCCGTGATGAAGTCGTCCTGGGCGCGCCGGCGCAGGTCGTCGGCCAGGCCGGCGTGGTACGCCACGGCCCGGTACCCCCGCCGCCGCAACGCCTCGGCGAGCCGGTCCACCTCGGCCCGGCGGATGCAGTAGATGATCCCGGCGGCTCCCCGGTGCCGCTCCAGCGCCTCCGTCACCTGGCGCAGGCGGTCCGTGCGCTGGCGCACCCGATAGACGAGGTTTGGGCGGTCGAAGCTGCCGATCAGGATCGCCGGATCCCGCAGCCCCAGCTCCGCGGCGATATCCGCCCGGACCCGCGGCGTGGCCGTGGCCGTGAAGGCGTGGATGGCCGCGTCCGGGAAGGCCTCCCGAATCACCCTGAGTTGCCGATACTCCTGCCGGAAGTCGTGGCCCCACTGGCTGATGCAGTGGGCCTCATCAATGGCGAAGAACCCCACCCCGGCGCGCCGCAAGAGGCCCAGGCAGGCGGGGAGCACGAGCCGCTCCGGCGCCAGGTAGAGGAGCTGGTACCGCCCGTGGGCCAGGCCGGCCTCCACCTGGCGTCGCTCCTCGGCCGTCAGGCTGCTGTTCAGGAACGCGGCCGGCACCCCGGCGGCGGTGAGGCCGTCCACCTGGTCCTTCATCAGCGAGATCAGCGGCGACACCACCACGGCCAGCTTGCCCAGCGCCGCGGCCGGCGCCTGATAGCAGAGCGATTTCCCGCCCCCCGTCGGCAGGACGACGATGGAGTCCCGCCGCGCCAGCACCGCCCCGATGGCCTCTTCCTGCAGCGGGAGGAGCGCGTCGTAGCCCCACACCCGCTTCACGATGCGCCTGACGTTATCCACCCGAACTCGCTCCTCGCCTCGGGCCGGGACCCAACGACCCCGAACGGGGTTCAGCCTTTCAATGCCAGACACCTCCGGGGACTCCCCTCCCCGGCGAGATTCCATGGCGTTGTAATCGGCCCCGGTGCCTAGTGTACTGTCTCAGAAATGGCTTTACAGGGAACCCGTTCGGGCTGAGCTTGTCGAAGCCCGGATTCCCCACCCTTCGACAGGCTCAGGGTGAACGGAATTGTAAAGGCATTTGAGAGTCACTACACTAGCCTTTGCCCAAGAGGTGGGCGTCGAGCTGGGATTGGGCCTCGCGCAGGGTCGCGTAGGGGGTTCGTTGATGGAGGTGCTCCTGGCGGTGGCCGCAGGCCGGGCACTGCAGGATGTGGACGGTCTCGAGGTAGAAATGGCCGCAGTTGCGATCGGCGGGATCATCGGCGAGGCGAATCCGTTCGAGGAGGTCCACGTAGCGGAAGGGCTGACCGTCCCGCCGGCATTTCAGGCACGTGAGATGGGAAGCCGGCTCGGTCATCACTGCCTTTCCCTCGGAAACTGGAAATTGGAAACTGGAAGCTGGAGCAGATTGGAAACTGGGGCGGTCCGTGGTTTCCGTTTTCCAGCTTCCGGTTTCCAGTTTCCAGCTTCCGCCGCTACGCGGCCGGCACCGGCTGGCGCCCCTCGATCAGGAGCAGGCGCGTCGTCTCGCCCCGGGCGGCGTTCCGCCCCCCCTCGATGCCGGCGAGGGTGGCCCGCCAGGGCGCGAGGTCAAAGGGGTGGCCCTTGGGGTGGGCCACATAGCGGTCAATCAGATCGCGGTAGAACCGGACGATCTCCCCCACCAGGGGCACGGGATATTCGCGTCCCTGGATCTTGAGGCAGTGCACCCCCAGGTCAATCAGCCGGGGGATGTCGTCGAGCAGGAAGAACGCGTCGTTCTTGAGGGCGACCTGCTCTTCCCACCGGGTCGCGCCGCTGTACAGCTCCCACGACTCCAGGCAGACCCGATAGTCCAGGCCGCCTCGATTCGGGCTTCCCTTGAACTGGTCCTTCCCGGAGGGGTCCGTGGTCCGCTCCAGCCGGTGGTAGGGGGACATCCAGCATTTCCCCAAATAGGTGTAGCAGTGGTTGGCATGGATCAGGATCTCGATCCCGACGGCCATCTGCTCCTTGCGCGAGGCCAGCTCCTTGAGGGTCAGCTTGGTGTCCGCGACTACCTGGGACACGCCGATGGACCGGTAGAAGCGCACATCCTCGTCGTTCAGGATGTTGGCCCCGATGCTGGCGTGAATGGTGAGATGCGGGAATCGCCGGTGCACCTCCGCCATGGCCCCGATGTCGGTCATGATCGCCCCGTCCACACCCCAGGCGACGAAGCGCTCCATTTTCTGGAGCATGGGGGGGATCTCGTGGGACTGCATGTTCGTGTTGATGGCCACCCGCATCTTCGCGCCGCCGGCGTGGGCGATCCTCACCGCTTCCCGGATGTCCTCCTCGGGCAGTTCGAACCGGTCCCGTCGCCGGCTCCAGCCGCGCGGCCCCGCATAGACGGCGTTCGCGCCGTTCGCCACCACCGCCTCCACCATCGGAAGGTTCCCCGCCGGTGCCAACAGCTCAACCATGATCTACACCCCGTATGAGAAAGGTCCGAGGGGCCGGCCGCGGACCGACCCCTGCCGAGATACCCTGCCTACTGCGCCGAAGGCGAGATGGTCAGGAGGGATCCGACGGCCTCCGGTCGGATCCCCGCGTAGTCCATTCCACTCTTGCCGAAGTAAAACCCGTTGCACACCCCGATGCGTGCGTGGGCCCGCACCACGTTCCACCAGCCCGTATCCAGATCGAACGGGGCGTCCGCCGCCCGGCCCAGCGCCTCGCGATAGACGCCTGCCACCTCCCGCCGGTACTCCGGGCTCTCCGAGAGGGTCTCGATCCGGAAATGCCGGTGGCCGTCGGCCAAAAGGCGCGGCAAGTGCTCCAGCATGCAGACATCCTTGCCGCTCAGAATCCCCTTCCCCACCGACTTCATGGCCCAATCCCCCTGCTTCAGGAACAGGTCCTTCTGGCAGAGGTCCGGGCACTTGATTCCCCACTTCTCCTCGTACTCCAAGAGGAAGCAGTAGTCGGAAACCCCCAGAGGCATCTTCCCGTGCACCAGAAGTTCCATGGGTGCCTGGCAGGTCGTGACGATCTCGCGGATCTCGTCCAGGCTGAGTTCGTAGTTGGGGGTGAACCGCACCGCCCCGAACCCGCGCAGGACCTCGACCCCGGCGTCGGTGTACACATTGGCAAACCCGCCCACGTGCACGGGCAGCCCTGGGAACTGGTCGTGCGCAATCTTCAGGACGCCCAGGTTGTGGATCTCCACCGCTTCGGCGCCGGCCGTCGCCGCAACCTCCAGCGTCTTCTGGATCCTGGGCAGGA
Source organism: Candidatus Methylomirabilota bacterium (assembly GCA_016209725.1). GTDB lineage: Bacteria > Methylomirabilota > Methylomirabilia > Methylomirabilales > 2-02-FULL-66-22 > 2-02-FULL-66-22. The sequence goes on from JACQVO010000221.1 coordinate 4,670, forward strand.
AGTCGTTTCGCGGGGCCGCGTAGGTGGCCACGTAGGGTCGCTTGCCTTGCTCCCGCAGGATCCGGATCCCCTCCCGCAGATCATCCGGCCGCTCCAGAAAGTTGGCCTCGTAGAGCCGGCAGTAGATATCCCCCAGATAGATCGCATCGTAGGCGCCGAGATCCGAGGCCCGGAGATCCCGCAGATTCGCAATCGACGTGTTCAATTCAAAGCCGCTCACCGGCCCACCCTCGTATCCCGCCGGCCTCTTCCCCCGGTCGTCTGCAGTTGCCCGCCAGCATTTCCCGCTTCCATCTTCCGGTTTCCAGTTTCCAGCTCTCCGTGTCACCGTCCCACCACCGTCCACGAAACCGGCAGGGCCATCGGCGCGTCCGCCACGGCTCCCTCGCCGCTCCGCCCGTCCAGCGCTGCCCGGTAGCGGCGGACCAGCGGACCGAGCTCTTCGGGCGGGAGGCTCCGGCCCTGGAGCTTCAGAACCTCCACGCCGGACTCAACATACGCGGCGACGTCGAGGCGGCGACTGATCTGGCGGCTGGGGAAGAGGCGCGCGTCCACCCACCGATCCCCCTGGTACAGGTCCCAGGGCGTTTGGCAGATCTTGAAGCAGGCCCCCACGCCTCCGCGCTTCATGCTCCCCGTCTGGCGCAGGCCCCGCTCGGCTCCCTCAGGGAGTGAACGCGCCGGGGCATCATCCGGCAGGGGCGACGGTTTCAGGTGCACGTAGCTGGGCATCCAGCATTTTCCCAGGAGGATGAACTCCTCCACCATGTGAAGCATGACCTCGACGGCGATTCCCCCTACGGCAGCCATCCCGCGGACTTCCTCGGGGCCGATCGTCCCCGGCAGGACCACGGCGTGCGCCCCGAGGTCCCGGAAAAAGCTCACGTCGGAGGCCGTCTGGGCCCCACAGCCGATGCTGGCGGTCACTCGGAGCGCCGGAAACTCGCGCCGGAGGGTCCCCAGGATCCCGACGTCGTTGACGATGAGGGTGCGGATCCCCAGGTCCAGCAGGAGAGGAATCCGCTCGAACAGCCGGGCCCGGTCATCGGGCTTGGGGATGATGTTGAGGGCGACCTGCAAGTCTCGACCGGCCGCGGCCGCCCGCCGCCGCGAGGTGACGAGTTCATCCCATGTCAGCTCCCCGCGGGCCCCGCCACGGCTCCAGCCCTTCAGACCGACGTAGACTGCATCCGCCCCGGCGTCCAGTGCGGCCTGGACGGCCTCGGGGCTGCCCGCCGGCGCCAACAGCGTGGTCACGGTCCCTCCCCCAGAAGTTGATGTGTCCGCCTTGTACCATCCCGGCAAGTCACCGTACCATCCCAGCAACCCACCGGCAATGAAAAACTCCGGCCATCCGACCAGCGAGAATCCCTCGTCCTGCCGGTGAGACAAACCACCCGTTTTCCGGTGGGACGGGGCTCAGGGCATCCTCTGGAAGGCGAGACAAACCCACTGTCCTTCGGTTCGTCGCGACAGGGGTCCGAGGTTCGCAGCCGCCGCCGCCTTCAGCATGATCCCCTCCGTATGAACCTGGAACCCGGAGAGGATGACCCGACCCTTCTCGCGACAATGGCCCGTCAGAGTCTGGAGCCACTGCGCCACCTCGTCGCCCGTGTCGAGATTGGCCACCACGACGTCGAAGGCCGCAGAGCCGCCGAGGGCAGAGGGAGTCCCGGCGATCACCTCGATGACCTGCTGCAGCCCGTTCCTGCCCACATTGCCGCGGGCCACGAGGCAGGCCTCCAGATTCCTGTCGAGGGCCACCGCGCTCCCCGCCCCCAGCCGAATCGCCGCGAGCGCGAGGATTCCCGACCCGGTGCCCACGTCGAGGACGCGATCGCCGGCCACCACGTATTGCTGAAGCTCCTGGAGGCACATCCGCGTCGTGGGATGCGTCCCCGTGCCGAAACTCTGCCCCGCCTCCAGGATGACGGCGCGGGGGTCCGTCCGGACGTACTCCGGATCCCGAGGCGACGCCAGGATCAGGTAATCCTCGATCCAGACCGGCACGGTTCCACTCCCTCCTCCCGTATCGCCCGCCAACCACTCTCGACAGCGGCGGATTCTAGGGGCTCCGGCGTCACGGGTCAACCTCAGGGCCCATGACTTTCCCTTCAATTCAGGGGGCCACTCCACTGCTCTCTGCATCATGAAGCGTGGACCATGGATCGGTGGCTTCGGGGTGGGTGGGGGACCCTTGCGGAGCCTGCGCTCCGAGGCAGTCAGGCGTCTGATGGACCGGAGAAAGCCGTGGACATCACACGGAGTACGAGGATACATCCCGGTTCCAGGGATTCCCGGAGGCCGGGCCGCATCCGAAATACCCGAATCACGTCCCCCTTGAGATCAGCAAACAGTGTGCGGAGTCAACACTGTACACCATCACGGCTCTGTCATAGCTG
>JACQVO010000218.1 GCA_016209725.1 Candidatus Methylomirabilota bacterium
CCCGTGGTCCCGAAAATGCCTGCGACCTTCTCCTCGATGACCACCATGACCTTTGGCTTCTCCACGGGAGGGCCTGCCGCCGCATGGGACCAGTCCGAGGTTCCACCGAGCAGGATCCCCACCAAGCCGAAGCCAAGAAGTCGCCGATACCATGTGCTCGATATTGCCCTTTGCATCGGTCTCTCCACTTCAGGACAGAGGGTTTTCGGAAATTCGTCGCTGAAGGCTCCGGCTCTCGTTGGTTGTGCGCGCCAGCCGAGGTTCGTTGGGGATCTCTTCGTACGCGACCACCCTCGGAGGTCCCCAGGAAAACAGATGCGCCCTCGCTGACCGTCCAAGTCACGAACGAGGGCGTCGAAAAAACGTCCGCAGACCCGAAGCCGGGGGCAACCTTTGCCTCCTTGGGCCGGACTGCACTTCTTCACTTCTTACCTGGGGGGGGGTTACGTTCAGTTCTTACGTTGGGCGATGTAGCGGGACATTACGCAACCCAGGAGGGAACTGTCAAGGAAAAACCGTACCGAAGAGGTGCTGTTAATCCATTGTGCCTCGGATGGCAGGCTTACCATGTGCCTTCGGACACGCCGTAGCCCTGGAGGCCGAGTACCATCCACATCTTCCTGCCAGGCATCGCAGCATGGCAGGATCAGGCAAGGCGTCGGCCGGCACCAACTCAGGCGCAATCGTGACTCCGGGTCGAATCCAACCAGAGGACCAGCAGATCTTACTGGCGAACGATTAGTGCCGGTATCGGACCGGCCTTATCCCCCGAATGGATCCTCCTGCCGCCGCCGACCAGGACGGTCGTCACTTCACTCCGCGCTTGAGTCCTGCCGCGTGCCGCCGTGCCCGAAGTCGGCCCGTGAATTCGGACCAGCGGCCCACCACGACCACCGCCACGGCTCGCCAGCACTCGCGTGGGCGACTCCTCAGGGCCTTGCCTCTGCCACCTCGTGCTTCTTCCCCTGCTGGGCCTTCGCCTTCACGGCCTTGTCCTTCAAGATGTCAAAGACCGTGATCAGGCCAGCCAGGCCGACGGGCGCAGCGTAGTGGACCAGCTTGCCGAGTGGTTCAAGATACGGGTTGATCGGCTTGTCGGCCACGATCATCTCGCCGGAGACGTATCCCAGGATCGCAGCCCCCACGATGACCAGCCACAGCCACTAGTTCATCATCCTGGCCACCAGGGCGCTGCAAAACATGATGATGGGAATGCTGTGCCCAGGCCGAACATGAGGGGGAAGAAGTCGCCGTGCGAGGCCGCGGCGGCGGCCAGCATATATTGTCCGTGGACATGATGAAATCGGCCAGGACGATGAACTTGATGGCCTCGAAGAGGCCAACGGTCTCCCGGACGTGGTGTTCACCTGCCCCCGGAGGCTGCCGGACGAGCTTCCACGCAATCCAGATCAAAAGGAGGCCGCCATCGGCAGAGACTCCAAAGTGGACCCGCGTAGTGACGCTGGCCACATGCGGGTCCAGAGCACGGCGTGCCTCGGCCACCGCTTCCTTTGCCTTGGCCTCTGCGTCCAGGTGGAGGGTGGTGAGAGCGGCGTCATAGGTCCGGCGGGTCCCCGGCGTCAGAGAGGTGAACGGCGGGTGGGAGACATCAATCGCCGTCATTACCGTGACCTGGACCGGTGGCGGCCATGGCGGGGCAAGGATGTACGCCTGGGCAGATCGCGCCGGCGCGGACCCGTCGGTAGCGAAGAATATGTGCATGCCTCTCGCCTGTCGCCCGGCCGCACACGGAGGACATCCAGGCTCTAGCCTCGGCACCTCAGCCGCCCCAGAGGTCTCTTGCAGGGTCCAGATACCTCTGTGCCGGCATGCAGTGCCTCGGCATCGCTCCGTTCTTGGACGCGGCTATGCACCCGAAACCACTGGTGCTGGCCGCCGCCGCGCCGCCACCCACTTTCCGACCTCCACCAGCAAGAAGCTTCCGCCCGCGACGAGCAGGATCTCGTCCCAATCGACGAGGCTCAGCGGGACGGTGTGAAACGCCGTTGACCAGGACGGAATGTAGATCACCGCTATCATCAGCAGGGCCGAACTGAGCACGGCAAGCACCAGCCATCTGTTGCTGAAGAAGCCGAGCTGCGGCAGGGTAAAGCGCAACGACCGGCAATTGAAGGCATAAAACAGCTCATAGGTGATCAGCGTAGCGAGCGCCATCGTCCGCGCTTTCTCCACGCCTTCCCACTGCCAGTGCAGGTAGAAGATCGGCACCATACCGGCGAAGATGAGCAGGCTGAGCGTCCCCAGGAAGATCAGCACGGGCCGCGAGAAGACTGGCTCACCCGGGTCGCGGGGCTTCCGCCGCATGAGATCCGGCTCCCCGGCCTCGACCCCCAGGGCCAGGGCCGGCAAGCCGTCGGTCGTCAGGTTCACCCAGAGGATCTGCAGGGCGACCAGGGGCAGCGGCCAGCCGATGAAGCCCGCCAGGCCTAGGACCAGGATCTCGGCCACGTTGCAGGAGAGCAGGAAGCTCAGATACTTCTTAATGTTGTCGTAGATGATCCGGCCTTCCTCCACGGCGGCCACGATGGTGGCGAAGTTGTCGTCCATGAGGACCATGTCGGACGCCTCCTTGGTCACGTCCGTGCCGGTGATCCCCATGGCGATGCCAATGTCGGCCCGCTTCAGGGCCGGAGCGTCGTTCACGCCGTCTCCTGTCATTGCCACGACGTGGCGATGGCTCTTCCAGGCCCCGACGATCTTCATCTTGTGCTCGGGAGAGACACGGGCGTAGACCGCCACATCCTGCACAATCCCCGCCAGCTCCTCCTCGGACATCCGGTCTAGCTCCCGTCCCTCCAGGACCCGGCGCTCGCCCTTTCCGTCGCCCTCCAGCAGGCCCAGTTCCCGGGCGATGGCCGCCGCCGTCAGCTTGTGGTCCCCCGTGACCATGACGGAGCGGATGCCCGCCTCCCGGCACTGGCGGATCGCCAGCTTCACCTCGTCCCGGGGCGGGTCGATCATCCCCACGAGGCCGAGGAAGGTCAGCTCGACCTCCAGGCCGTCCGGCGTGTAGCTCGAGGCCTCGGCACCCACGGAACGGGTCGCCACCCCCAAGACGCGCAGGGCCCCCTGCGCCATCTGATCGTTGACGGCCAGGATCTCCTCGCGCAGCTCGGGGGTAAGCGGCTCCCGCTTGCCTTGCCGCTCCCAGTGGGTACAGCGCTCCACGACCAGCTCGGGCGCCCCCTTGACGAAGGCGGTGAGGTCGCCGCCCGGCTCCCGGTGGACGGTGCTCATGCGCTTCCGCTCGGACTCAAATGGGATCTCGCCTACGCGCGGCCAGGCCAGCCGCAGCTCCTCGGGGTCCAGCGCGGCCTTGGCCGCCGCCACCACCAGAGCCCCCTCGGTGGGATCGCCCTTGATCCGCCAGCCCGCCTCGGCCTGGAGCAGGTGGGAGTCGTTGCAGATAGCCCCCCCCACGAGGAGGCGCTTGAGCGTCGCGTCCGCCAGGGGATCCAGGGCCTTCCCACCGGCCAGGAACTCCCCCGCCGGCTCGAAGCCGACCCCGCCCACCTCGATGGTCCGTCCTCCCGCGTACATCTGGCGGATGGTCATCTCGTTCTTGGTAAGGGTGCCGGTCTTGTCCGAGCAGATCACCGTCGTGCAGCCGAGCGTCTCGACCGCCGGCAGTCGCCGGACAATGGCCTTGCGGCGGGCGGCCCGCTGGACGCCGATGGCCAGGGCCCCGGTCACCACGGCCGCCAGGGCCTCGGGGACCGCGGCGATGGCCAGGCTGACCCCCCAGATGAACATCTCCAGGACCGGGTTTCCCCGGGCGATGCCCAGCCCCATGACCAAGGCCGATACCGCCAGGCAGATGGCCCCCAGGCGCTTGCCGATGTAGTCCATCCGGACCGCCAGGGGGGAGGGCTCCTCTTCGACCTCCTGCAGCATCTTGGCGATGCGGCCGAACTCCGTCTCCATCCCGGTGGCGGTCACCACGGCCCGGCCGCGGCCATAGGTCATGACCGTCGCGGCGAAGACCAGGTTCTTCCGGTCACCGATACCCGTCTCGGGGGCCAGGACCGCCGCGGCCACCTTCTCCACGGCCGTGGACTCCCCCGTCAGCGACGCCTCGTCGATGCGGACGTTGGCCGCCTCGATCAGGCGGCCGTCGGCAGGCATCCGGTCCCCCGCGGTCAAGAGCATGATATCGCCCGGGACCACCTCCGCTGACGGGATCTCCACCTCTTCGCCGTTTCGCAGCACCGATGCCGTGGGCGAGGCCATGGCCTTGAGGGCCTGCAAGGCTTTCTCAGCACGGTATTCCTGGTAGAACCCCAGGACCGCGCTGGCGATCACGATAGCGAAGATGACGATGGCGTCCAGGGTCTCCCCCAGAAGGACGGAGATCACCGTGGCGGCGATCAGGAGCAGGATGAGGAAGTTCTTGAACTGGCCGAGCAAGATCTCCCAGGGACTGATGCGTTTCTCTTCCTTCAGGGTGTTCGGGCCGTACCGCTCCAGGCGACGGGCCGCCTCTTCCCGGCTCAGGCCCTGGGGCGTGGCCTCCAGTTCCTTGAGTACCTCTCCGATCGGCATGGCGTACCACAAGGTCTTTTCCATGGACATCCTCGCTCTGTGTATGTGGCTCCAGCGGGACATACCTGGCGCCAAAGGCGCAAGGGGTGCGGTGGGGTTTCTCTACGACCAGCGGACCTTCTCCGCCGCGGGGTCAGCGTTCCGCCGAACGCTTACCCAGCCTGATCCCCCTCCGACAGTCCTGCTAGCCCGCGACTGCGACCTAACCTCCGGCACGGACATGACTGCTCACGCCCCGGGTGGCTCGACCCTAAGACACGCCCGGCTCGTTGCCAAGGGGAAAGCGATTTCTTGTATCAAAAGCAGGGCGAAGTGAGCAAGCCCAAACGGAGAGGAACCAGCCGAGGCCACCCCCTCGCTGGGCTAGCAGCCCCGACGGCGTGATCCGAGATGGAGAAAAGGCAGGTGTGTCGGAAGGCGGTCCCTGAGATGTCGTCACGTGGTCTGCGCCATTTGCTTCCAAGTCCGCGCGATGGCACGCCGCATTGCTTCGCGGACGCCGGCCGCATCTCGGGCGGGCTTACAGCCGAGCCTTTCGCGGATCTTGCGGTCGTCCAGCTCCCATCGGTCCGCGAGGAACGCGGCGCCGGTCCATTCAGGCGCAGGAACCACCTCCACGCCCGCGGAGGATCCCGTCACCTCCACCACCATCCGGCCAACCTCTTCCCACGTCACGTACAGGCTGGCCAGGTTGAAGACCTGGCCGAAGCTTCCGGCATTGAGGAGAATCACCTCCACCACCTGGATGAAGTCCTCCATGGACAGAAAGCTCCCGCCACAGTTCGCCGGGACGGGCAGGGGCTTGCCTGCCGCCGCAGTGCGCAGCATCTCGCGGAGATGCCGGCCGCCGATCTCCTCCCCGAAGGCCCACCAGAATCGGAGGATCGTCGCCGGCAGGTTGTCCGCACGAGCCGCCAGGAGCGTCAGCTTCTCGGCGAACTCCTTGGCCATCCCGTAGGTCGGCTTCCGGGCCTCCAGGACGCGCAGGGGGTGCTCCTCATCTATTGGCGCCCGGAGGGGCTTCCCGTAGACAACGGCTGTGCTGGTGTAGACGAAGTGGCGGGTCCTATTCGCCCGCGCCGCCTCCAGGAGGTTCAGGTGGCCGCGAAGATCCTCTTCCAAGAGGACGCGGGGATCATCCGAGAAAGACCAGGCGAGGTGGATGATCGCCTCGGCCCCACGAGATGCCTCGCTGATTGCGCTCGCGTCTTCAACCGCGCCCGCAACCAGCTCAAGCTCCGGATGGGTCATCGCGCGGAGCGCGCCCAACTCCTTGTCGAGCGCCACCACATGCTGATCGCGCGCCAGGAGGGCGGGGATCAAGCCCCGCCCGACGCTGCCATTTCCGCCCGTCACCAGGATTCGCATGCGGTCATACCCAGGCATCCCCAGACGGGGTCGCGTCCAGCCACCACACTCCGGCCAGTCCTCGACCGCAAAACGAGCCGGCTGCCCTCATCAACGAATCGCCCTCGCCGGGGGAGTTCTACCATTCGCGGTAGACGCGGACCTCGCTCGTGATCGATCCAACCCCGGCCACGGCCTTGACGATACTCTCTGCGTTGTCCTTGGCCGCGACGGAAAAGACCAACCCCTTCAGGGTCACGTGACCGTCCTCCGCCACAACGTTCAGGTCAAGGCGCATGGTCTCCGGATCGGTCCGTAACACCGCGTTGATCTTTGCCTCGAGGCTGAGATCCAGCAGCATCGCCTGCGAGGCCTCAGTGGGCTGAAACTCGGGCTGCCGGACGAGCTGCACGATCTGCTGGACGGCCGTGTCGGAGGAGACCCGTTCCGTGTTGATGACGAGGTCGTACAGCAGGGGGTTCCCCCAGGCCTCGTCGAAGAACTGCCGGATGCGTGCGGTGGCTCCCTCGTCGGCCTTGCGGATGAGCTCCATGGCCTCCTCGCGCCCTACAGACCGCCTGGCCATGACCCTCGGGACTCGGGCTTCCAGAGGCGTGCACAGCCGCACGCGCGCACAGTGCGAAATCTTCCGGAGCAGGAGGGTGGCCCACCGCCCCATGATCACGACGTTATCCCGTTCCGCCAAGTGAAGCACCTCGGCCGCCACCATAGCGAACTCGACCTGCGCCGCCTCCGCCAGGCTTTCCCAGAAGCCCGGCTTGCTCTCCACAACGGCGATCAGTTCATCCTCGGCTACCCCGAACACCTCCGCGGCCTCCTTGGTGACCTGGTCGCGGATGTACTCGTACCCGAGGGTCTCTGCCACCTTCATGCTGATGGCCGTCCCGCCACTGCCGTATTCCCGGGTCAACGCCACGATAGGCATGGCACCATCCCTTTCCTCGAAAGTCAGCTACCCCACTCCAACGGATTGAACCCGCGTTCCGTGCTGGCGCGCACAGCCAGGATCAGGTCTCGTCCGCTGCCAAGCCCTTCACTCACCCTTTCGCCGCCTTTTCTTTCCCCCGCGAGCGCCGGATCATCGGGCCGAGCCACGGCCAGACAACGATAAGGGCCGCCGCGATGACCAGCGGGAGGGCAATCGGGGGCTGCACGAAGATCCACAGCGACCCCTGGGACATGATCAGGCTCTGCCGCATGGCCGATTCCGCCATATCCCCCAGGACCAGGGCGAGCAGCATGGGCGCCATGTTGTAGTCCAACTTCTTGAAGGCCCACCCGATGACACCGAAGATCATCATGTACCAGATGTCGATCATCCGGTTGTTCACGGCGTAGGCCCCGATGGCGCAGATGAAGATGAGCAGCGGCATCAGGATGGGAAAGGGTGCGCGGAGCACGGCCGCGAAGAGCGGCGCGAATGCCAGGACCACGAAGAGCCCCAAGAAGTTGGCGATCCAGGTGCTCCCGATGAGCCCCCAGACGAAGTCGGGGTTGTCCTTGAAGAGCATGGGGCCCGGCTGGAGCCCCCAGATCATGAGGCCGCCCAGGATGACCGCGGCCGTGGGTGAGCCGGGAATTCCGAGGGTGATCATGGGGATCATCGCTGATGTCCCGGCGCCGTGAGCCGCGGACTCGGGCGCGAAGATGCCGGCAATATGTCCCTTCCCGAACTCCTCCTGGTCCTCCCTCTTGGCACCTGCCTTGGCGAAGCCGTAGGCCATGAAGGAAGCCGGGGTGGCGCCACCTGGCTTGAACCCCATCCACACGCCGACGACGGCGCCCAGAAGGAGCGTCTTCCGGTACACCACCATGGCCTTCAGCGTTTCGGTGATGTCCTTCCAACTCATGCGGACCTTGATGCCCTCGAGCTTCAGGCCCTCCTCCACGGTCAGAAAGATCTCCCCGATCCCGAAGAGGCCAATGACGGCCACGATGAAGTTGAAGCCGCCCATCAGGGGCACCAGGCCGAAGTTCATGCGCAGCTCCCCGCTCACGATGTCAATGCCCACCGCAGCCATGATGAACCCGAGCGCGGTCGCGACGACCGTCTTGATGGGGGACTTCCCCACCAGGCCGACGAAAGCGCTGAAGGTGAGAAGCATGACCGCGAAGACCTCCGGCGGCCCGAACCGGAGGGCAAAGGCCGCCAGGATGGGCGCGAAGAACGTGAGGAGGATCGTCCCGAAGACGGCGCCGACGAAGTGCGCAAAGAACGCGGCGCTCAGTGCCTTGCCCGCCTGGCCCTTCTTGGCC
>JACQVO010000219.1 GCA_016209725.1 Candidatus Methylomirabilota bacterium
AGATCGGAGCGATCCCGGCAAAATACGTGAGCCACAGATCGGCCTTACGAATCCCCGGCAGCCAGCGGACCAAGCACAGGAGAAAGGCCGCCGGGAAGAGCAGGGATACCCATCGCAGGAGCGCTCGGTCGGCCGCAAGCCCCGCCATGGAGATGCCGATGGCCATACCCATCCCGAGGCCCGTGAAAAAGACCCCCTGGCCGAAGCCCATCTTCCCCGGCGGCGTATATGCGGCGATGACCGGCCGGTCATTGCCGAAGTACGTGCCTTGCCCCACACCCGTCAGGAAGCGGGCCAAGAACAGCAGGGTGGTAGTAGGGTCGCCCTGCCACGCGCGGGCCTCCCATCCGGCGGGTCTCCCACGGAAGCGATGCATTCTACCCAGGAATCCCTGGGCCGTCACGCGGAATCCCACTGGACTGCCAAGGACACCCAGCGCTGGTGACGACTACGCGGAGGACCAGGAGCCGGCAATCAGGCAACTTGGCGATTCGGCCACCAGGGATTCCTCGTTGCCCGGCTCCCCAGGTGCCTCATTGTCACGTGATCCTGGCGAGCTTGTCGGCTGGAGGCGGATTGGCGGGTGATCTGTTCGGGCAAAAAAATGCCCCCGGTCCGCCAAATCGGGCCGGGGGCCTGGTCGCGGGACCGGGGAGGGGGGGAGTCGGTCCCGCGACTACAGCCTATAAACTCCGGGGCTCGGCGATGATCAGTGTGCCGAGGTGCCCGGCATGATGCTCACACCCGCAAGTCATCCCACCGTCGCTCATATCAACGAACGCAAGCCGCGTGCCACGTGGAAGCCTCTCCTCCTGCTCCCGCCTCCCGCCCTTCGACGGCTGCAACCCCCCATTTTTCTGGTTGCTCATGGCAAATGGGTCTTTCCGAGAGCATCCTGACCGAGAAGGTGCCACATGTGTTATTGAGCCACTTTGTCTCTCGCACGCCATTTCCGATGAGACGATACGGACGCAATCCGTGTCCAGTCAGTTCATCCCAGCATCCTACCGGTCTCCTCTCCCCTTGCCGTTTCGCAACACTCGCCTCAGAAACTGGCCGGTGTAGGATCCCTTGACCCGGGCGACCTCCTCGGGTGTGCCCGTGGCCACAACCTGCCCGCCGGCATCACCACCCTCGGGCCCGAGGTCGATCACGTGGTCTGCCGTCTTGATGACGTCCAGGTTGTGCTCGATGACCAACACGGTATTGCCGGCATCCCGCAGCCGGTGCAGCACGTCCAGGAGCTGCTGGATGTCCGCAAAGTGAAGGCCCGTCGTGGGCTCGTCCAGGATGTACAGGGTCTGCCCCGTGCTCCGGCGGCTGAGTTCCCGGCTGAGCTTCACGCGCTGGGCCTCGCCGCCGGACAGGGTGGTGGCCGACTGTCCCAGCTTGATGTATCCCAGGCCCACGTCGTACAGCGTCTGAAGCTTCTCCTGGATGCGCGGCACGTTCTCGAAGAACCGCAACGCCTCCTGCACCGTCATGCTCAACACGTCAGCGATACTGGCCGCCTTGAACTTTATCTCCAGCGTTTCCCGATTATAGCGCTTCCCCTTGCACACATCGCAGGTCACGTACACATCCGGCAGGAAGTGCATCTCGATCTGGATCAGGCCGTCCCCCTGGCAGGCCTCGCAACGCCCCCCCTTGACGTTGAAGCTGAACCGCCCGGGCTGGTAGCCCCGCATGCGGGCCTCCGGCGTGAGGGCATACAGCTCCCGGATGAAACTGAAGACGCCGGTGTAGGTGGCCGGATTGCTGCGCGGCGTCCGCCCGATGGGGGCCTGGTCAATGTCGATGACCTTGTCTATGTGCTCGACGCCCCGCAGCTTGTCGTGCTCCCCGGGACGCTCTCGCCCGCCATACAGTCTGGCATCCAGCGCCTTCCGCAGGATGTCCGTCACCAGGGTGCTCTTGCCCGAGCCGGAGACGCCGGTGACGCAGGTGAAGAGCCCCAGGGGGATCTCGACGTCGATGCCCTTCAGGTTGTGCTGGCGCGCTCCCACGATCGTAAGATAGTGTCCCGTCTGCGGCCGCCGGAGCCGCGGCACCGGGATGGAGAGTTCCCCCGACAGGTACCGCCCCGTCAGGGACTGCCGGCTGGCCACGATATCCTCGGGGGTCCCGACCGCCACCACCCGCCCGCCGGAGGTTCCCGCCCCCGGCCCCAGGTCGATGACGTAGTCCGCAGACCGGATCGTCTCCTCGTCGTGCTCCACCACCACCACGGTATTGCCCAGGTCCCGGAGCCGCTTCAGGGTATTCAGCAGCCGGACATTGTCCCGCTGGTGGAGGCCGATGCTGGGCTCGTCCAGGATGTACAGCACCCCCACCAGGGAGCTGCCGATCTGGGTCGCGAGGCGAATGCGCTGCCCCTCGCCCCCCGCCAGGGTCGCCGCCGTCCGGTCCAGCGTCAGGTAGTCCAGACCGACGTTGACCAGGAACCCCAGACGCTCCCGGATCTCCTTCAGAATCCGCCGGGCGATCTCCCCCTCCTTCTCGGTCAGGGAGAGGTCCCCCTGCTCCGGGCCGGGCGGGCCCAAGGCGGGCCCAGCCGAGGCGGAGCCGCCGAGGGCAGCAAAGAACGCCGAGGCGTCCTTGACCGATTTCTTGGTCACCTCCGCGACGTTGAGCCCTCCGACCCGGATCGCCAGGGACTCTCTGCGGAGGCGGGCACCCTGGCACTCCGGGCAGGGGCGGATGCTGGCCAGTCGTTCGACATAGGTTTCGATCTCCTCCCGGACCCGCGAGGATTGGGTATCCTTGTAGCGCCGATCCAGGGAGCCCAGGCTGGCCCCGAAGAACTCCTCGCCCAGGTGCCGCAGGCTGCTGTCCAGCCCCCCCATCGGGCCGTCCACCTTCGTCCCCAGCCCGTCACAGGCCGGACAGGCCCCGTGCGGATTGTTGAAGGAGAAGATCCGAGGGCTGATTTCCGGATAGCTCACCCCGCACTCGATGCAGGCCATCCGCTCGGAGAAGGTGAGATCCTTCTCTGCCTCTGGCAGATTGATGGTCACGATGCCGTCCGCCAGCTTCAGCGCCGTCTCCAGCGAGTCGGCCAGGCGTCGGGGAAGATCCGGCGTAACCACCAGGCGGTCCACCACGACCTCGATGGTGTGCTTCCGCTGCTTGTCCAGTTCGATGGGCTCATCCAGGTCGCGCAGCTGCCCGTTCACCCGCACCCGGACGTACCCCTCCTTTCGCATCTGGGTGAAGATCTGGCGATACTCCCCCTTTCGTCCGCGCACGACCGGGGCCAGGACCTGGATCTTGGTGCCGCCGGGCAGCGCCAGGATCTGGTCCACGATCTGGGTGACCGTCTGGGAGGTGATGGGCTTCCCGCAGTTGTAGCAGGAGGGTCGGCCGATGCGGGCGTACAGCAGGCGGAGGTAGTCGTAGATCTCGGTGACGGTGGCCACCGTGGAGCGGGGGTTCTTGCTGGTGGTCTTCTGCTCGATGGAGATGGCCGGGGACAGCCCCTCGATCAGGTCCACGTCCGGCTTGTCCATCTGCTCGAGGAACTGCCGGGCATAGGCCGAGAGGGATTCCACGTACCGGCGCTGTCCCTCGGCATAGATGGTGTCGAAGGCCAGCGAGGACTTGCCCGAGCCGGAGACGCCGGTGATGACCACCAGCCGCCCGCGGGGGATCTCGAGGTCGATGGACTTCAGATTGTGCTCGCGCGCGCCGCGGATGCGGATGACGTCGGTGGACACGTCGGGGACTCCCGTTCCAGGATGGGTGGGTGAAACGGCGACCGTGTATTATACCGCGGCAAGCCCGACCCGCAAGGGGTGAAGGTCGCATCTCGAAGGGCGATGTGGGCCGGAAGGTGAGGGTGGGATTCGGGGCGTCGGCGTGCTGCCGGCAGGCCGGTCAGCCTTCGCAAGTCGTGAAACGTAAAGCGTAAAACGTAACCATGCTCAGGATCCGCGCATCTGGCTTTCCCCCTTCGCGCTTTCACGCTCCCCATCACGCGTTTCACGTCTTACGTTTCACGTTTCACGTTCTCTGTTTCACCTATTCGGCAGGTGCTTCGGTCAGGGCCCGGTCCAGGAACATCTCGACGACATACCGCTCGATGGTCCCTTGCTCCTCCGGGGTCAGGTCGAGGAACTGGATGCCCATCCCCGCGGGGAAGCCCTGCGGCGTATCCGTGGGGCTGCTCCAGACCACGCGTCCGACGACCTTGAATGGATGGGCGACTCCGGGCAACTTGAACCGCACCAGGATCTCCTCCCCCACGGGGAAGGCCTGGGTGGTGCAGAGGAAGATCCCCCGGGGCGAGAGGTCGAAGCTCCGGCTGGCCGTGAACGTCTTCATGGGCTGGAAATCGACGGGGACCTGGATGCCCAGCCGGGGGATGCCGCGCTTGGCCGCATCCCCGTGTTCCAGCATGCCCAGCTTCCGGAACCGCACCAGGAGAGTCAGGGTCTCCCATTCGTCCAGACTGCTCGTCTCCAGCAGTTGTGGGAGCGTCCGGCTGCCGTCACACAGATCCACGATCTGATTCAACCCGCGGGGCAGCGCCCGTTGCAGGAAGGCCTCGCGGAACACCGAGAGCATTCTGACCGGCCCCTCCAGCGGGCCAAGGGCCTGACGCAGGACCGGGATCTCGTCCAGCCGGCGGGCCCCCTCGATGAGGAGGGCTTGGTTCGCCCTCGTCACCTGCGCCTCGCTGGGGCCGGTGCCGGGGGTCGGCTCCAGGGCGAACTCGCCCCGGTGCCAGGTCAGCAGGCGGTACACCGCCGCCTCCCCCTGTCGCGAACCCTCCATGGCGTAGGCAACCCGCCCCTCGGCAAACACCATCTCGCCGCGGCGACCCTCGGAGGTCAGGCGCAGCATCCCGGTTCGCTGCTCCGCCTCCAGCACCTGAATGATGTTGGGGAGGCTCATCGTCTCCAGCCGGCCCCGCATCACCGATGTCTCCGACGGGAGCGTGGCCCGACGGGCTTCCGCTCGGCGCAGCACGTTCTTCACCCGGGCCAGCAACTCCTCCCGTCGGATCGGCTTGATCAGATAGTCCTCCGCCCCCAGCTCCAGTCCGCGGACCTTGTCTGCCACGAGGGCGCGCGCGGTCATAAAGATGATGGGGATGTCCTGGGTGGCGGGGTTGGCCTTGAGGGCGGCGGCGACCTCGAAGCCATCCAGTTCCGGCATCATGGCATCCAGGAGAATGAGGTCCGGCCGGATCGCCTTGGCCTGCTCCAGCGCCTGCCGACCGTCCCTGGCCACGCGGACCTCCAATGGCAGCTCGGCGAGCATGTCCAGCGTCATCTGGGCCATGACCGCCTCGTCTTCGGCCAGCAACACCCGCCACGCGTCCATGCTGAGTTCCTGTCCGCCCCCTGGGCGCCCCGCTGTGGGACTGCCTTCTGCGGCAGGCTACGACCGCTCCCCCGACCAGCTGATCTGCGCCGCGATCCTCTGGGTCAGATGTCGTTCGATCAGCCCCCGATCGGCCGCCGCCAGATCCAGGAATCGGATCCCCATACCCGCCCCACCGCGCTGGCTGGCGTCTGCATTCCGCCACACCACCTGTCCCATGGCCTGGATCGGGGCCCCTTCACCGGGCAACTGGAACCGGAGGACCACGCGCTCGCCCATGTCGAATGGAGTCGCTGTCTGGATGAATACCCCGTGCGCCGACAGGTTGAAGGTGGTCGCCTTCTGCATCGGGGGCAGCCGCTGGTATTCTACGGGGACCTCGACGTTCACGCGGGGACTTCCACGGCTATCGGGGCTCACGGCCAGCGCGGCCAGCGCCCGAACGGCCAGAAGATGATGCAGGACCTTCAGGGTCATCCAGTCATCGAAGGGACTCTGGGCCAGGATTTGGTCCAAGTCCCGCGTGCCGTCCAGCAACGCGACCAGTGCCGCCGCCTCGGGGCGCGCCTGCGACTCCAAGGCCTCCCGCAGCTCTGCCGGAATCTGCATGGGCACGGTGACGTCCGGCAGGCTGGACCGGAGTCCGGCGGTCTCGTCCAGGCGCCGCACGCCTTCCATGAGCAGCGTCTGGTTGGACAGTTTCACCCGTCCGCCTTCCCGGCCCGAGCCCTCCGGCGGCGCCATGCGGAACGTGCCCTCCGTCCAGGTGAGGAGCTGGTACACGGCCGCCTCGCCACGACGGTGCCCCTGGACCGCCTCGGTGATGGTACCCTCCACGAAGACGATCTCGCCCCGCTCGGCGCCCCGGGTCAAGAGCAGCCGGGCCGTGCGCCTCTCCCCCTCGAACAACTGGACCAGCGACAGCAGGTTCATGGCCTGCAGTTGTCCGCTGACGAGGGGGGCTTCCCCGGAGGCAGGGCGAACCCGTCGCAGGATCTTTCCGACGCGGGCCTTCAGTTCGTCGGGATCAATGGGCTTGGCCAGGTAGTCCTCGGCGCCGAGGGTGAGGCCGCGGACCTTGTCGCGGGCGCCGCCCAGGGCGCTGATGAAGACCAGTGGGATCTCGGCCGTGGAGGGCTCCTCCTTCAAGGCCGCGGCCGCCAGGAAGCCGTCCAGCCGGGGCATCATCACGTCCAAGAGGATCAAATCCGGTCGCTCCGCCTTGGCCAGGCGGATCGCCTCCTCGCCATCCTGGGCCTCCAGGACGGTGGCAGGGAGGGTCGAAAGGACGTCCCGGAGCATGCGGAGGATGAGCGGGTCGTCATCCGCCACCAGAATGCACCAGGCCGTCATCGCCCTGTCCCCGGGAGAGGCGAACGCTTCACCGCCAGGCCCCGTGCCGCCGTCCGCCGGCGGCTTTAGAGCGCCTCGAAGTGAGCCAGTCGCTTGAACACGCGATAGCGCGTCTCGATGTCCGCGTAGGTGAGGCTGCGCAGGCGGTCCAGCGAAAACGCCTCCACGTTGAAGGAGGCCATCACGGAACCCATGATCATGGCCTTGCGGACGCCGGCGTCCTCGAAGTTCATGGTATTCGCCAGGTACCCGATGAAGCCGCCGGCGAAGCAGTCCCCGGCGCCCGTGGGGTCCCGGATGACCTCCAACGGCAAGGCGGGGGCGGCGAACCAATCCCCCCCGTTGAACATGAGGGCGCCGTATTCGCCCCGCTTGATAACCAGGGCCCGCGGCCCCCATGTCAGGATCTTCCGGGCCGCTTGGACCAGGTTCCCCTCGCCGGCCAGTTGCCGCGTCTCCGCGTCGTTGATGAGCAGAGTATCCACCAGGCGCAGGGTCTGTCGCAAGGAGTCGCCCTTGCCCGCGATCCAGTAGTTCATCGTATCTGCGGCAACGAGGGCCGGCCGGCGCACCTGGCGGAGCACCTCCCGCTGCAGGTCGGGGTCGATGTTCGCCAGAAACACCAGGGCCGAGTCTCGGTACTCCTCGGGGATCTTGGGGGCGAAGTCGGCGAACACATTCAACTGGGTGTCCAGGGTCCGCGCCTCATTCAGGTCGAAACCGTACTCGCCCGCCCAGCGGAACGTCCGGCCCGGCACCCGCTGCAGGCCGCGGAGATCCACGGTCCGGGCTCGCAGGAATTCCAGGTGGTGATCCGGGAAATCCTCCCCCACCACCGCCACCAAGCGCACGTCCGCGAAGAAGCTGGCGGCGGCGGCGAAGTAAGTGGCCGAGCCGCCCAGAACCTCGGGGGCCTGGCCGAAGGGGGTCTTGACCGTGTCCAGGGCCACCGACCCCACCACCAAAATGCTCATCCTCGTTCAACCCTTCTGTCAATCGGTCGCCTGGTCGATCCTTGACGCCTGCATGATTGCTGCAACCTTTCCTCCGTCACTACCGGTCATGGTGAGCTTGTCGAACCATGACCGGTGCACCCTGCGGCGGGCTCTGGGTGACCGGATGAGAATGCGGTCTCATGGCATTCGTCAAACATACCTCAATGGTCAATTCGTCACGACCCAAGCCGGCAGTTTCCGGCTGACCGCTCGACCATTTGACTATTCGACAAGGTACTTACCGACGATGGGCGCCAGATCACGCTTGACGGCCGCCGGGATCGCGTCCCGCGCCGTGATGATGGCGTCCCGCAGGGCGTGGGCGCAAAAACACGTGCGCTCCTCGGGGATCTCCGGAACGGCAGCCCGGATGATGGCCTTGGCCGTCTCCACGTTCCGCAGGAGGATCTTGACCACCGCCTCGACGTTCACGTCCTCCTCGGTGGCGTGCCAGACGTCGTAGTCGGTGATCAGGGCCATCGTAGCGTAGCAGATCTCCGCCTCGCGGGCCAGCTTCGCCTCCGTGACGTTGGTCATGCCGATCACGTCCACCCCCCAGCTCCGGTAGATTTGGGACTCGGCCCTCGTGGAGAACTGGGGACCCTCGATGCACAAGTAGGTCCCGCCCCGGTGCATGGCCGCCCCCACCTGACGGCCGGCGCGATAGAGGATATCGCCCAGAATGTGACACGTGGGGTCCGCCACGCTCACGTGGGCGATCAGGCCGTTGCCGAAGAAGGTGCTGATGCGTCCCCGGGTCCGGTCGAAGAACTGGTCCGGGATGAGGATGTCCAAGGGCTTGATCTCCTCCCGCATGCTCCCCACGGCCGAGGCGGAGAGGATCCACTCGGCCCCCAGGACCTTGAATCCGAAGATGTTGGCCCGGAAGTTCAGTTCCGACGGCATGAGCCGATGCCCCCGCCCATGCCGGGCGAGAAAGGCCACCGGCCGGTTATGCAGTCGTCCCAGGATGTACCGGTCCGACGGCTCGCCGAAGGGTGTCCGGACGACCTCTTCGCGAACGGCCTCCATCCCTTCCATTTCGTACAGGCCGCTGCCGCCGATGACGCCGATCAGCCGCTCTGCCATCAAACCTCCATCCCGTGTGCCAGTGTGATGGCTCTCAAGTTGCCTTACAGTTCCGTTCACCCTGAGCGCGTCGAAGGGTGCGGACTCCGGGCTTCGACAAGCTCAGCCCGAACGTGTTCTCTGTCAAGCTATTTCTGCGGCATCACACTAGCACCAGGACGTTCCGCCTGCGGCGTGCCTTGACAGGCCCCCACTCGAATGCTAGAAGGAGGCCCCTTCGTCAACCCCGAGGAGGCCTTCCGTGCCCACCACCGCCGAGGTTATTGCCGAGACCCTGAAGGCCAGCGGGATCCACCGTCTCTTCGGCCTGCCCGGGGGCGAGATCGCCGAGGTCATGGGCGCCTGCCGGAAGGCCGGCCTCGGCTTCCTGCTGACCCGGCACGAAAACGCCGCCTGCATCATGGCGGGCGTCACCGGCGAACTCACCCGGAAGCCGGGCGTGGCGCTGGCCACCGTGGGGCCCGGCGCCACCAACCTGGTGAACGGCGTCGCCAATGCCTTCCTGGAGCGGGCTCCCCTCCTGGTCCTCTCCGCCCAGCTCCCCACCGACCTGTCACCCATCCTCCCGCATCAGCGCGTGGACCTGGAGGACCTCTTCCGCCCCATCACGAAGTGGAGCCATACTCTCACCGGCGTGAACACGGCGGCTACGGTGAAGCGGGCCCTGGATCTGGCCACCGAGGGCCGCCCCGGTCCAGTCTACCTCAGCCTCCCCAGCGACGTCGCCCGCCGGGAGGATCGCATCGACGCCTCGCCCCCTGACGACCATCCCCGCCAGGCCGCGCTGCCGTTCTCGGGCCGAGGCGCCATGGGCGATGATGTGCTGCGGGCGGCCCGGATGATCGGACAGGCCACGCGCCCCCTGGCCATGGTGGGGATCGGCCTGGACCCCATAAAGGTGCAGCCCGCCCTCCTCCGTTGGGTCGAGGCCACCGGCATTCCGGTCGCCATCACGCCCAAGGCCAAGGGCGTCGTCCCAGAGGACCACCCCCTCTTCGTGGCCACCGGCACCGGGATGGCCGGGGACACGCTGTTCGTCGAGTTGCTCCGCGAGACCGATCTCCTCATTGGGCTCGGCTTCGATCCCGTGGAGGCCATCCGCACCTTCTACACCGAGCGCCCGTTCCTCTCCATCGCGGAGTACAGCCTGGTGGATCGCCGGTTCGCACCCGACCTGGAGCTGGTGGGGGATGTCGGAGCGACGCTGGAGGCGCTCCAGGGCGAAACGGCCCTTCACCATACCTGGCGTCGGGAGGCCGTGGTGGCCTTCCGCCGGCGCCTCGCTTCGTTCCTCACCCCGTCGGTTGACCAGAGCGAGCTGGGTCTCTCCCCCGCCCGCGTCTTCGGTCGGCTCCGAAACCTGCTCCCCCGGGAGGCCATCCTGACTGTGGACACCGGCGCCCATAAGCTCCTGATCGGGCAGATTTGGCCCTCCTACCAGCCCCTCACCTACCTCGTGTCCCACGGTCTCTCGACCATGGGATATGCCCTGCCGGCCGCCATGGCCGCCAAGCTCGAGCATCCGGATCGCCCGGTGGTCGCGGTCATGGGGGACGGCGGCCTGGCCATGGTCCTGGCGGAGCTGGAGACGGCCTCCCGCCTGCGCCTGCGCGTCGTCGTCCTCGTCCTCTCCGACCGAAGCCTGTACCTCATCCGGATGCACCAAGAGCGTAAGGGCTTCCAGGCCGGCGGCGTGGATTTTGGACCCATCGACTTCGCCGGGATCGCTCCGGGCCTCGGCAGCCTTGGATTCCGGGCCACGACCTGGACCGAGTTCGACGACGCCGTGTCTGCCGGGCTCGGCGCCAACTGCCCCACCGTCATCGAGGTGCCGGTGGACCCGGCCGATTACCGCCAGATGCTCTGACCCCCGCCTCTGGTCAGACCTCGACTCTCGGCTCGCGGCTCCCGGTTTACGGTCTCAGAAATCGCTTTACAGGAAACCCGTTCAGGCTGAGCTTGTCGAAGCCCGGAATTGCCACCCTTCGACGGGCTCAGGGTGAACGGAATTGCAAGGGAGCTTGAGAGACAGCCACTAGCCGAGCAGCCCCGTCTCCTTGAGTATCTTCCCCACCTCGTCCTTCTGCCCCGGTGTCAGATCCAGCGTGGGACGCCGGCAGCGTCCGCACCCGAGCATGCCGAGCTGGACCATGGCCTCCTTGAGCCCGGCCGGGTGCGAGCCCACGGTGAACAGCCTGCGGACCGGCGCCAGCCTCGCTTGCAGCTCCCGCGCTCTCGGCAGATCGCCCCCCTCAACGGCCGTGTAGATGCCCACGGCCAGGGCCGGGGCCGCGTTGGCCGTGGCGGCCACCGCCCCCACACAGCCGTAGAGGAGCGCGCCGTAGATCAGCGTGTCCCGCCCCATGAAGACGCGGAAGCCCGGCGGGCAGGCCTGCACCAACTCGGCCGCGTTGGCCAGATCCCCCGTGCTGTCCTTGATCCCGGCGAAGTTGGGAAGCTCCCGCGCCAGACGGGAGACCGTCGCCACGGAGAGCGCCACGCCGCCCGTCCGCTCCGGGATGTTGTAGGCCAGGACCGGGACCTTCACCGCGGCGCAGATGGTCCGGTAGTGCTCGAACAGTTCCTCCTGCGAAGGCTTGAGGAAGAACGGCGTTACCACCGACACGCAGTCGGAGCCCACCGCCTCGGCATGCCGCGCCAACGCCACCGATTCCGCCGTCGTGATCGCTCCCACGTTGGGCATCACGAAGACCCGGCCGGTCGCTTCCTCCACCGCCACGGTCATCAGGCGTTCCTTCTCCTCGCGGGTCAGGGCGAAGAACTCCCCGCCCGTCCCCACCGGGAACAGCCCGTGAACGCCCTGATCGATCAGGGCCTGCAGGACCTTCCGGAATGCGCCCTCATCAACGCGTTCATCGGGCGTGAACGGCGTCACGACGGCCGGAATGATCCCCCGAAGCTCCCTTCCCATTTTCCCGCTCCTTACTCCCCTGCCCCCGTACCCCTCTGCCCCTCTGCTCCCCGCCTCTCGCCTTCCGCCTCACGTCCCTCGGCTCTCTTCTCTCGACCCTCGGCTCTCGGCTCCCGATAATCTTCCAGTTTCCAATTTCCAGTTTCCTGTACCTACCCTTCCTGCTTCGCCCGCTCGATCTTCACCTCATCCAGTTCCACCACGGGGCCCCGGCCCTCGGCCATCCCCCTGGCTTCGATCGCCGGTCGGGAAATTTCCAGGAATCTCTGCGAGGACAGGACGATGCCGAGCAACACCAGCCCCACGAGATCCGTCAGCAGCCCCGGCTTGATCAGGAGAAACGCTGCGATCACCAGGAGGGCCCGCTCCCACCAGACGGTGGGTTTCGTCAGCCACCCGTGGAGCGCCGCCGAGAGGCAGATGACCCCAAGGCACGAGGAGGTGATGGTGGTGATGATTTCCATCCAGGTCCCGACGAACAGGAGCGAAGTGCCGTACACGAACATGAACGGCACGATGAACCCCGTAGCGCCCAGCCGCATGGCCGCGAGGCCCGTGGCCCACAGGTTCGTCTTGCCGATCCCGGCCGCTGCGTACACGGCCATGGCCACGGGCGGCGTGATGGCCGAGATGATGGCGAAGTAAAAGACGAACAGATGAGCGGCGATGGGCAGGACGCCCAGCTTGATCAGGGCCGGGATGAGGAGGGCCGCCTGAACGATGTAGGCCGGTGTGGTGGGCATGCCCATGCCCAGGATGATCCCGGCGATCATAGTGAGAACCAACGCAGGGACCAGCGACTCCTTGGCGGCGGCCAACACCAAGCTGGTGAACTGCAGCCCGGCGCCCGTGAGCGCGATCACCCCGATGACGATCCCCGCGCAGGCGCAGGCGGCCGCCACTGCCAGCGTATTCCGCGCGCCATCTTCGAGGGCGTCCGGAAACAGTTTTGTCACCAACGGCTTCAACCCTGCCCGGCCCCCCGGGGTAGCGACACGGATCCCCGCCAGGGCCACCCAGCCTAAGCCGAGGACGAGCATCACGTTGCCGGGTAGGATGAACTCCACCAGGAGCACCACGAGATACAGCCAGCCAAGGCGGCCGATCCAAGTGGACAGGGCGGCCGCGAGCGTGCCCCACAGGGCGGCCATGGGGGCCGTGTATCCCGCCAGCATCAGGTACACGATGATGAACATGGGGACGAATAGGTGCCCCCGGTCCACCACGACGGTCCGAAGCGGAGGCAGCTCCTCTCGGGCCAGGCCTCGCAGCCCCGTGCGCTGCGCCTCGAAGTGGATGGAGAAGAAGAGGGCCAGGTAGTACAGGATGGCCGGGATGGCGGCGTGTTTGGCGATGGTGATGTAGGAAACACCGAGAAACTCCGCCATGACGAAGGCCGCGGCGCCCATGACCGGCGGCATGATTTGCCCCCCGGTCGAGGCCACCGCCTCCACCGCTGCGGCGAAGTGGGCGCGGAACCCGGTTCGTTTCATCAGGGGGATGGTAAGCCACCCGTCCACCATCACGTTGGCCACGGCACTCCCCGATATCGTCCCGAACAATCCGCTACTGATGCACGAGACCTTCCCGGGTCCGCCGGGCGTGTGGCCCGCAAGGGCCGAGGCGAAGTCCATGAAGAGCTGGCCGGTTCCTGACTTCTCCAGGAAGGCTCCGAAGAGAACGAACAAGATCACGTACGTGGCCGAGACCGACAACGGGATGCCGAAGATGCCATCGGTGGTCAGGTAGAGTTGGTCGATCACCAACTCCAACGAGAACCCTCGGTGCCGGAGCGGAGGCGGCAGATAGGGTCCCAAGAGGGCGTAGGCCAGGAAAACCAGGGCGGTGATGGGAAGGGCGGGACCGATGGTCCGACGGGCGGACTCCAGGACCAGGAGCGTCAGGGCAATCCCCAAAAGGAGGTCCCACCGTTCCAGCGGCGTGACGTACGCCATTCGGGTCATCACATACTCATACCGCAGGAACAGGTACCCGATGCTGGTGAGGCTGAGGAGAACGCAGGCCCAGTCAAGGGCCGCAGGTCGGGCCTGGGGCGATCGGGCCCCGAAGGGGTACCACAGGAAGATCAGGGTGACGGCGAAGGCGAGGTGGATGCCCCGAAAGATGAGGGCCTCCGGCGGTCCGGAGGCCCCCACGTACAGGTGGTACACCGACATCCCGATCGCCAGGAAGCGGAGCACCTGTTTCAGTATCCCACTGACTTGGCGCAAGGTCGCTGCCCCGCCCCTCACCCACCCCCTCTCCCAGGGGGAGAGGGCACGGGAGAGGGGGCCGAAAATGCGGGTACCTGCCGGGACGAAGTGTGCTTGCTTTACTTCAGCGCGCCGGCTTCCTTATAGAACTTCAGCGCCCCCGGATGGTACGGCACCCCGACATCGAAGGCCATCTCTTTCACCGTCAGGCCCTTGACGTCCTTGACCACGGCGCCCAGGCTGTCCACGTTCTTCGCCAGAGCCTTGGTGATTGCGTACACCAAGTCATCCGGCAAATCCGCTCGGACCATCAGGTGGGTGTAGGTGCCGAACTGCTGAACCTCATGTTCGACACCAGGGTAAATCCCCTTTGGAATCTCCCGCCGCGAATAGCCACTGTTGATCTTCTGGAGTCCCTTAAACTTGTCTTCCGGCACGGAGAGTATCCGGATCTTTCTCGCGCTCGCGAGATCCAGGATGGCCGCGGCCGGAACCGTCGTGATGAGAGTGAAGATCTGGGCGTGGCCGTCCTTCATCAGCGCCACGGCATCGTTGTACGAGACGTGGCTCACCTTCGCCATGTCCTTGTAGGAGAGCCCATACACCTGAAGCAGCTCCCGCGTCATCTGTTCGCCGGTGTTTCCCCGCGGCTGCACCGCCATGGATTTCCCCTTGAAGTCCGCCACGCTCTTGATGCCTGAATCAGCCAGGACCACCGCCTGGAAGTACTGCATGTACAGGGTCCCGAGCTGCCGGATGTTCTTCGCCGGGGTCTTGAACGGCTCCCGCCCGGCCATGGCATCCACCGTGGAGACGGAGTTCCCGAATCCGATCTCGGTCCGGCTACTCTCCACCCCCTGGATGTTGATGATCCCGGCACCGGGGAGCACAGACGCGGTGGTTCCCTGGACCTCCTTCTTTATGATCTCCGCGATGGCCCCGCCCAGCGGGTACCAGGATCCGCCCTGGGGCCCTGTCATGATGCGAAGTTCCATCGCCGCGGCCCCACCCGCCAGGAACAATCCGAAAAGCAGACCAGCGACCAGCAGCACTCCGACCTTCCCCGGCTTCATGACCTCTCCTCCTGTTGCAGCGTCTTTTCTCGGCTCTCGGCTCTCGACTCTCGTTGCTCGCCCCCCATTCCGCATTCGTCCAGTCTCCGCTTCTCCGTTTCGCCGGTTCTCCGGCGCACCTCTGCTCCCTTGCCCCTCCGCTCCTCTGCTCCCCAGCCCCCCTGCACCTCGGCCCCTCTGCCCCTTTGCGGGCCAGAACTTACTTGACCCCAAGGGGCATGTCAACTCCGATCCGAGGCCGTGTGATCCGAGGCCAGCTTGGAGCCGATGCCATCCGGACGGCCTGGCAGGGCGGCCTGAGAGTGGATACCGGACGTACGTCTCAAGGGCAGCCTAGACCCGGCAAGTGGGCGAGGAGGTGAATTTTCGGTGGGCAGGCGGGTGGGCACGGCGTCCCCACCCGGTCGCGGCCGCTCTCGCTTCAGCAGGTCGCGCGCGATGGCGTGAATGTCGTGATTCGGCAATTCCTCAGGACGCCCACCGGACGGAAAGCTGCCGCTGATGGACGGCGCAGTCCCGAAGGTACAGGTTGATCAGGTGTTGATACGGGAGTCCCGTCTTGACAGCCATGGCCTTGAAATAGGCCACGGTGTCTCGGTCAAGGCGAATCGTGACCGGCTGCTTGAGCAGCTTCACGTAGGGATTCTTGCGCGCTTTCATCTTCGAGAAATCATAGTGCGCCCTCATCGTCTCAACTCCAATAGTCCCCTTCCTCACGTTTGTCCGCCTTTCGAGCCGTGATGATCCGAATGACCGTATCGGCCTCCCGGTAACAATGGCATACAATCAGCACCCGAAGACGAAGGCTCATGCCGAGGAGGATGAACCGATCTTCCAGTGCTGAGTGATCCGGATCGGAGTAGACTTTCGCATTCTCATCATAGAATGCGGATCGTGCCTCCTCAAACGATACCCCGTGCTTCCGCCGGTTCACCCGGTTCTTACTCTCGTCCCAAACGAATTGAAGTCCATCCATAAAATCTACACTCTACCCATGTCGTCGCGACTCGTCAACGTCTCGTTCTCATGGTAAACGAACAGTTGGGCAATAGGCAGTAGACTTCTGGTTGGTCTGCCCGCGCGACGGTCTTGGCACTCCCCGACGTCGAGATCCCAAGCTGCCGCGCCATCGGGCCGCTGGGACGGCAGTCGGGGACCACCCCACGGGCATCATGGCACCGCGCCTGACGGAATACCTCCTGGGTGCCCAGTGGCAGGCGCGGCCGCCGCAAAGACTGCCACGTCGCCGCTACGCTCGTCTGATTCAGCGCCTTGTTCGCCGGGCAAACAACTGGGCGAGTCTCGAACCAGTAATCCGGGACGTTGTTGACTCAGTGGACTTGTGACCGTTCGGCCCGCGCGACCGCCTTGGCAATCCCCGACGTCGAGATCCCGAGCTGCCGCGCCGCCTCGGCAAGGGAGAGGCCGAGTCGGGTGACCAAGGTCACCGCCAAGCCTCTCCGCACGACCGCGATCCGGCGTCGGCGGCTCCCCATCCGGAGCTCTTCGAGCCCGATGTGCTCCCGCCGGCAGCAGCGGCGAATGAGCGCCTGCGCCTCCCGGAGGCGGTTACCCCGCGCCCGTTGCGCCCGCTGCCGTGCAT
>JACQVO010000228.1 GCA_016209725.1 Candidatus Methylomirabilota bacterium
GATGTGATCTTCGAAGAGTTCAAGGGGACGGGCAACATGGAGCTGCTCCTGGATCGCCGCCTGGTGGACAAGCGGCTGTTCCCGTCCATTGACATCTTCCGCTCCGGGACGCGGCGCGAGGAGCTGCTGCTGACCCCGACGGAGCTGAACAAGATGTGGGTCCTGCGGAAGGTCCTGGGGACCATGGGCGTGGTGGAGGCCATGGAGTTGCTCCAGGAAAAGATCCGGCAGACCAAGAGCAACGACGACTTCCTGCGGAGCATGAACCAGTAGGCGACCCGGTGGAGACGTCTGGAGCGCGGTTCGGGTTGTCGGGTCCGAGGCGTTCGGCTATAATTCGCTGCCACCACTGCTCACCGATGCTGGTCGTGAGGGAGGCCACAGAATGAAAACCGGGATTCACCCCCCGTATGTGCCTGCGATGATCACGTGCGCCTGCGGCGAGGCCATCCATACGCGATCCACTGTCCCCGTGCAACGGGTCGAGATCTGCTCCAAGTGCCACCCCCTGTTTACCGGTCGCCAGAAGCTGATCGACACCGAGGGCCGGGTGGAGCGTTTCCAACGGAAGTACGGCCGCAAGCCGCTGACGTCCCCGCCTGCCGGCACCGAGGCCTGAGCCGGCCCGGGACGTGACGAGGTGATCCCGATGATCCGGGAAGCCGACGCTTCAGCCACGCGACTCCGGGAGGGCAGGACTCCCCCCGGAGACCTCTCACCTGTTGCCGTCCTGCACCGCTCGCTGCACGCCCACCGCCACCCGGCCGCCGAGGGGCACCACCACTAGCCTGCCCCGGGCGGACCGGGTTCTCGTTTTCCCTGTCGTGTTGCCGGGTGTCACCCTTTCCCAATACCGCGGTCCATTTTTCCGGCGCGCGAACTCCCGGCTGACCACGTCATGAAGGTGGTTCGATGTCCACGTTGATCGAGAAGCTGGACTCCGTCGAGAGGCGTCACGAGGAAATCACGCAGCGGCTGGCGGAGCCCGGCATCCTGGGGGATCAGGGGGAGTACCAGCGGCTGGCCAGGCTCCATGCGGAGCTGAGCGCTTTGGTGGACGAGTACCAGCGCTTCAAGAAGCTCCTGCGGGAGCTGGAGGAGGCCCGGGCACTCCTGCGGGAGACGATCGATCCCGAGATGCGAGCCCTGGCCGAGGCCGAACTGAAGGACCTGGCGGCCAGGCAGGAGGCCCTGGAGGCCTCGCTCCAGCTCCGGCTGTTGCCCAAGGACCCGGCAGACGAGCGGAACACCATCCTGGAAATCCGGGCCGGGGCCGGCGGGGAGGAGGCCGGGCTGTTTGCGGCCGAACTCCTTCGCATGTACACCCGCCATGCGGAGCAACAGCGCTGGAAGGTGGAGATGCTCTCCAGCAACATCACGGGGATCGGCGGCGTCAAGGAGGCCATCCTCACCGTGGAAGGCCGCGGCGCCTACCGTCGCCTCAAATACGAGAGCGGGGTCCACCGGGTCCAGCGGGTGCCGGCCACGGAGGCCGGCGGGCGTATCCACACTTCCACAGTCACGGTGGCGGTCCTGCCCGAGGCCCAGGAGGTGGACATCCAAATCAACCCCAGCGACCTGCGCATCGACGTGTTCCGTTCCACGGGTCCGGGGGGCCAGAGCGTGAACACCACGGATTCGGCCGTGCGCATCACGCACCTGCCCACGGGGCTGGTGGTCACGTGCCAGGACGAGAAATCCCAGCTCAAGAACAAGGCGAAGGCGCTGAAGGTCCTGCGGGCTCGCCTGTACGACATCGAGCTCCGGCGCCGGAAGGAGGCCATCGACCGCGATCGCCGGAACCAGGTGGGGACCGGCGAGCGGGCGGAGAAGGTCCGGACCTACAACTTCCCCCAGAACCGGGTGACGGATCACCGGATCGGCCTCACCCTGCACAACCTGAGCGCGGTCCTGGAGGGCGACCTCCAGGAGTTGATCCAGGCGCTGGCGGCCCAGGATCAGGCCGAGCGCCTGAAGGCGCTGTCATGATCCGCGTCCGTCTCCCGCAGGTGCCCGAGGGCTTCCTGGGCCGGGTCGCCCCGCTCCCGGCACGCCTCTGTCCCACCGTCGAGGATTGCCTGGCGAGCGGGACGCTCCTCCTGGAAGGGGCGGGCGTCGGGAGCGCCCGTCTGGATGCCGAGTGCCTGCTGGCCCACGTCCTGGGGTGGCCCCGCTGGCGGTTGGTGGCGGACCAGAGGCGGCGCCTCTCGCAGGAGGAGTTCGGGCGGTACCTCTCCCTGCTCCAGCGGCGAGAGTGGCGGGAGCCCTTGGCCTATCTGGTGGGCCAGCGGGAATTCTGGTCGCTGGATTTCGCGGTGTCGCCCGGCGTCCTGATCCCACGCCCGGAGACGGAGACCCTGGTCGAGGCCGCCCTGGCGGTCCTGGGCGAAGCGCATCCCCAACCCCCGGTCATTGTGGACCTGTGCACGGGGACGGGTGCCATCGCCATCGCGCTGGCGCGCGAGATCCCGGGCGCGACCGTCATCGCCACGGATATCTCCCGGCGGGCGATTCGGATCGCCCGGGGGAATGCGGAAACCCACGGCGTGGCCGACCGCGTCACGTTTCTGCGGGGAGATCTGTGGCGTGCCCTGAACGGCCACGTTGCGGCCGATGGGGCGGGTCTGGTCGTTTCCAACCCGCCCTACGTCCCCTCGGGAGCCCTCTCCACGTTGATGCCCGAGGTGCAGTGGGAGCCGCGGCGTGCCCTGGACGGTGGGGCGGATGGCCTGCGGTTTCACCGGGAGATCATTGCGGGAGCGCCACGCGTATTGCGCGCAGGGGGGGTTCTCCTCCTGGAGATCGGCGGGGACCAGGGCGGGGCGGTGAGCAGCCTCCTGGAGGCGGGCGGCGGGTTCGAGGCGCCTCGGATCCTCCGAGATCTGGCGGGTCGGGACCGCGTCGTCGCGGCGCAACGACGTACCAATTCAAAAATGAAAAACTGACAACCGACAACCGGCCAATGGACGGGGTTGATCCCTTGTCGGTTGTCGGTTTCCAATTTTGCATTGAGCCGGAGGCGTGAGTGGATCAGTTGGTCATCCGAGGCGGCAGGCAACTCTCGGGGGAGGTCCGCGTCAGCGGCGCCAAGAACGCCGCCCTGCCCCTGATGGCGGCGGCGCTGCTCAGCGAGGAGCCCCTGGAACTGGACAATGCCCCGCGGCTGGTGGACGTCCGGACGATCGGCAGGCTCCTGCGGCACATGGGGGTGGAGGTGGCGGGGGAGGGCACGCCGACCATCCGGCTGCGGGCGAGCACGGTGCGCCGGCCCGAGGCCCCTTACGACCTCGTGAAGACGATGCGCGCCTCCGTCCTGGTGCTGGGTCCGCTGGTCGCCCGCATCGGGCGGGCGCGGGTCTCGCTCCCGGGAGGGTGCGCCATTGGTCCGCGGCCGATCAATCTGCACCTCATGGGTCTGGAGCGACTGGGGGCGACGATCCGGTTGAATCAGGGCTACGTGGAGGCGGAGGCGGCGCGCCTGAAAGGCGCGCGGATCGCCTTCGACCTCCAGACGGTTACCGGGACCGAGAATCTCATGATGGCCGCCGCGCTTGCCGAGGGAACCACGATCCTCGAAAACGCCGCCTGCGAGCCCGAGGTCGAGGATCTGGCCCGGCTGCTGAACGCCATGGGCGCCAAGGTGGAGGGGGCCGGGACGCCGACCATCGTGATCCACGGCGTACCGAGCCTGGGGGGGGCGGTCCATCGGATCATCCCGGACCGGATCGAGGCGGGCACCTTCGCCATAGCCGCGGCGATCACCGGCGGCGACGTGGTGCTCCGGGAATGCCGGCCAGACCACCTCGAAGCCATCGCGGCCAAGCTGGAGGAGGCAGGGGTGCGACTGCAGGCTGGGCAGGACAGCCTGCGGGTCACGGGAGCCGGGCGAGCCCGTGCGGTCAACGTGCGTACCCAGCCCTTTCCGGGATTCGCCACGGACATGCAGGCGCAGATGATGGCCCTCATGACGGTGGCCGATGGCCGCAGCGTCATCACCGAGGCGGTGTTCGAAAACCGCTTCATGCACGTCAACGAGCTGCTTCGCCTGGGCGCCGATATCACCATCGCGGGAAACACCGCCGTCGTCCAGGGGATGCCGGCCCTCTTGGGCGCCCCGGTCATGGCCACGGACCTGCGGGCCAGCGCCTGCCTGATCCTGGCCGGGCTCGCCGCTCAGGGGACGACGGTGATCTCCCGCATCTACCACCTGGATCGGGGCTACGAGGTCATCGAGCGGAAGCTGACGGCCCTGGGGGCCGACATCGAACGGGTCCGGGCCTGAGATCGTCGTGCAACGCGCAGGTGGACATGGCTTCCATGGCGAATGAGCGGATCGCAGTGGCCCTGCCCACGGGCCGGTTGTTCCCCGACGCCGTGAAGCTCTTCGTGGAACTGGGCGCGACGGGCGTCGAGGCGCTCTTGGATTCGCGACGCCTGACCGCCGAGGATCGGGCGCACGGCCTGAGGTTTCTGGCGCTGAAGGCGGTGGACATTCCCACCTACGTGGAACATGGGGCCGCCGACGTGGGGGTCGTGGGCAGGGACCTGCTTCTGGAGCAGGGCCGGGACGTCTACGAGCCGCTGGATCTCGGCTTCGGGGCGTGCCGGCTGGTGGTGGCCGAGCCGGCCTCGCTCCGTTCCTCTCATGATCTCCGGGCCTGGTCCTGCCTGCGGGTGGCAACCAAGTACCCGCGGCTCACGGAGCAACACTTCAGCCAGAAGGGCATCCAGGTGGAGATCGTCCACCTGTCGGGGTCCGTCGAGCTGGCCCCCACCATGGGCCTGGCGGAGCGGATTGTGGACCTGGTGGCCACGGGGCGGACCCTGCGGGAGAACGGTCTCATCGAGGTGGAGGAGATCCTGAGGGCGTCGGCACGCCTCATCGTCAATCGGGCCAGCCTCAAGACCCGCTACCGGGCCATCCAGGGGCTGATTGAGGCGCTGCGCGAGCGGACACTGTCGTGGCGGGGGCTCCGATGAGGGTGCTCAGGGCTGGCACGGCCGAGGCGGCGGCCTTCCTGGATGTCCTGCGCGATCGCGCCCGAACGCCGGTGCCGGAGGTGGAGGCGACCGTCCGCAGGATCCTGGAGGATGTCCGGCAGAAGGGCGATGCCGCCCTGTTCGAGTACACGGAGCGATTCGACAGGGTCCGCCTGGAGGCGGGGACGCTGCGGGTGGGCGAGGCGGAGATGGAGGCGGCCCTGCGATCCCTGGACCCGGCGACATCCGACGCCCTGTCCCTGGCCGCCCGGCGCATCGAGGCGTTCCACCGGCGCCAGCATCGAGAGTCCTGGTTCTACCAGGAGGAGGCCGGCCTCCTGGGGCAGCTCGTGCGTCCGCTCGGGCGGGCGGGATTGTACGTCCCGGGCGGGACGGCCGCCTACCCGTCCTCGGTCCTGATGAACGCCATCCCCGCGCGTGTGGCGGGCGTCGAGGAACTGGTCCTCTGCACACCGGTCGGGCGGGACCGTGGCATCCCGGCAGCGGTCCTGGCGGCCGCGAACCTGGCCGGCGTCCGGGAGATCTACCGGGTCGGCGGGGCGCAGGCGGTGGCGGCCCTGGCCTTCGGCACGGAGAGTATCCGTCGGGTGGATAAGATCGTCGGTCCGGGAAATATCTACGTGGCGACGGCCAAGCGCCTGCTCTTCGGCGTGGTCGGCATTGACCTGGTGGCCGGCCCTAGCGAGGTCCTGATCGTGGCGGATGGGACGGTCCAGGCGAGTTGGGTCGCCGCAGACCTGTTGGCCCAGGCCGAGCACGATGCCCTGGCATCGGCCGTCTGCGTGACATCATCGGCGGAGGTGGCCGAGGCGGTCCGCCGGGAGATCCAGAGGCAGATCGAGAGCCTGCCCCGGCAAAGCCTGGTACGGGAGGCGCTGGACGCCTTCGGCGCCATCATAGTGGTGGAGGACCTGGGAGCGGCGATGGTCCTCGCCAACACCATCGCGCCGGAGCACCTGGAGCTTGCCGTGGCCGACCCCTGGGCGCTGGTTCCGGAGGTCCGAAACGCCGGCGCGGTGTTCCTGGGGGCCCACACGCCGGAGGTGGCCGGCGATTATCTGGCGGGACCCAACCACGTGCTCCCCACGGCGGGCACCGCCCGCTGGAGCTCCCCCCTGTCGGTGGAGGACTTCCAGAAGCGCTGCTCGCTCCTCTCCCTCACGCCGGAGGCGCTGCGGCGCTGGCGGGATCCCATCGCGCGGCTGGCGCGGCTGGAAGGCCTGGAGGCCCACGCCCGGTCCATCACCGTCAGGACGGATCTGCCATGAGCGTCGACCTGACTGCGGTCATCCGGCCCGAAGTGGCTGCCCTGCGCGCCTACCATGTCGAGATCCCCCCGGGCGCCACGCCGCGGGTCAAGCTGGACGCCAACGAGAGCCCCTTCGCGCCGGGCGACTCCATGCGCGCCGAGCTGGCGGGGGAACTGGCGATGGCCCTGGCGGACGTGGAGCTCCACCGCTACCCCGATCCGGAGGTCCGGGAGCTCCGGGGGCTCCTGGCCCAGAATCTCGGGGTGCGCCCGGAGCAGGTCCTGGCGAGCAACGGATCCGACGAGGCCATCCAGATGCTGCTCCTGGCCGTGGCCGGGCCCGGGGTGGCGGTGGCGGCCCCTGTCCCGACGTTCGTGATGTACGAGATCGGATCCCGGATCCTGGGCCTGCGGTTCGTGGGGGTCCCGCTTTCCGATGGGTTCGACCTGGACGTGGAGGGCTTCTGCCAGGCGCTGCGGGCCGCGCGGCCGCGCCTCGTCTTCCTGGCGTGGCCCAATAACCCCACGGGTCGCCTGTATGAGGCCGCCGCAGTCGAGGCGATCCTCCACCTCTGCGACGGAGAAGGCTGCAACGCCCTGGTGGTGGTCGACGAGGCCTATACTCACTACGCGGGGCAGACCTTCCTCCCCAGGCTCGGGCAGTATCCGAATCTGGTGATTCTGCGGACCCTGTCCAAGATCGGCCTGGCCGGGATCCGATTGGGGATCCTGGCGGCAGGCGCCGCCGTCGTCGAGCAGATCAACAAGGTCCGCCAACCCTACAACGTGAACGCCCTGAGCCAGGCGGCGGCGCGAGTGGTCCTGCGGCACCCGGAGGTGGTCGCCCGCCATGCCGCAGGCATCGTGCGGGAGCGGGAACGCGTCCTGGCCAGGGTGGGAGAAATGCCCGGCGTCCTCGCCTACCCCAGCCAGGCCAACTTCTTCCTGATCCGAACCGCACGGCCGGGAGGAGAGGTGTTCCGGGGCCTGCTGGAGCGGGGGATCCTGGTGCGCGATTTCTCGCGGGCTCCCCACCTGGAGAAGTGCCTGCGGGTCACCATCGGCACGCGGGAGGAAAACGACGCGTTCCTCTCGGCCCTCACCGGTGTTCTCGGCCACGGGAGGTGACATGGGTCGGCGCGCGGTCATCCAGCGCAAGACATCCGAGACCGACATCCAGATGACCCTGGAGCTGGATGGGACCGGGGAACACCGCATCCAGACCGGCATCCCGTTCCTGGACCACATGCTGTCTCAAGTGGCCAGACACGGGCGCTTGGATCTTTCGGTGCAGGCCACGGGTGATCTGCCCGTGGATCTGCATCACACCGTTGAGGACGTGGGCATTGTGCTGGGGGAGGCGGTCTTGCAGGCCCTGGGGGAGAAGGCTGGGATCGTGCGGTACGGGGCGGCGCGGGTCCCCATGGACGAGGCGCTGGCTTCCGCCGTCATCGACCTTTCCGGTCGTCCCTTTCTGGTCTTTCAGGCCCCCCAGCTCAAGGGCCGGATCGGGGATTTCGAGGCCGACCTGGTACGGGAGTTCTTCCAGGGATTGACGAATCATCTGCGGGCCAACGTGCACATCCAGGTGGAATACGGGCAGAACCTCCACCACATGGCGGAGGCCGTCTTCAAGGCCGCCGGCCGGGCCCTGCACCAGGCGACCGCGCTGGACCCGCGCCTGGCGGGCATCGTTCCGTCCACCAAAGGATGCCTCTGATGTGCCGGCCGGGGAAACTGCAATGATCGCCATCATCGATTCGGGCATCGCCAACCTGCGCAGCGTCCAGAAGGGCTTCGAGCGGGTGGGGCACGAGGCCAAGGTCGTCGAGGATCCGCGGCTCTTGCGGGAGGCGGCGGGGATCGTGCTGCCAGGCGTGGGCGCCTTTGCCGACGGCATCGCCAAGCTGATCAAGCACGGGTTCATCGAGCCGCTCAGGCGCGCCATCGAACAGGGCAAGCCGGTCCTGGGGATCTGCCTGGGGCTGCATTTTCTGTTTTCGGAGAGTGAGGAGTTCGGCCTGCACAAAGGCATGGACCTCTTGGCCGGGCGGGTGCGGCGGTTCGCGGACGATCTCCCCGATCCCGCCGTGCCGGGGACCCGGCAACCGGGTACCCGGTTGAAGGTGCCCCACATGGGCTGGAACCGGGTCCGGGTGGTCCGGCCGGCGCCCATCCTGGCCGGGCTGCCCGCCGAGCCCTATTTCTACTTCGTCCACTCCTACTACGTGGAGCCCGCGGACGGAACCGTCACGGCGGGGCTCACGGAATACGGAGGCTGGTTCACTTCGGTGATCTGGCGCGACAACCTCTTCGCCACCCAGTTTCATCCGGAGAAGAGCCAGGCGGCCGGCCTGAGGCTCCTGGCGAATTTCGCGGCCCTGGCGCGGTAACGGGCGATCCGGCAATCGGCCCGGAGAATTCACGAACGGACCCGTGAATTCTCCGGATCAATGACCAATGACCAATTTCCAATGACCATGGAGATCATCCCGGCCATCGACCTCATGGGCGGACGGGTCGTCCGGTTGACCCAGGGGGATCCGTCGCGCGAGACGAGATACAGCCACGATCCCGCGGGCGTGGCGCTGGAATGGGAGCGGCGGGGAGCGAGACGCCTGCACCTCGTCGATCTCGACGGGGCCCTGGCCGGATCACCCGCCAACCAGACGGCGCTTCGGGAGATCTTCCGGGTGATCCGCGTCCCGGCGCAGGTGGGAGGCGGGTTGCGGACCCTCGACGCGGTCCGCAGCGTGCTGGACGTCGGCGCCGCTTCCGCCGTCGTGGCCACAGCCGCAATCCGGGACCCCGGGTTTCTCGAGACGGCCTGTGGGGCCTTCCCCGGCCGCATTGCCCTCGGGCTGGACGCCCGGGGGGGGATGCTGGCCGCCTCCGGCTGGGCCGAGGCGACGGCGATCCGGGCGACGGACCTGGCCCGCCGGGCCAGCCACCTCCCCCTGGCGGCCGTCATCTACACGGAGATCGAACGCGACGGCATGTTGAGCGGACCCGATCTGGATGGGCTCTCCGCCGTGGCATCCGCCACACGCATTCCGGTGATCGCCTCCGGCGGCGTCGCCTCTGTCCAAGACATTCGCGCCCTCAAAGCCCTGCGCCCCCTCGGCGTCGTGGGGGTGATCATCGGCAAGGCCCTGTACGATGGTCGACTGACGCTGCCGGAAGCCCTGGCGGCGACACGAATGGGATGCTGACCAAGCGGATCATTCCCTGTCTGGACGTCAAGGAAGGGCGGGTCGTCAAGGGCACGCGGTTCGTCAACCTCCGCGACGCCGGGGACCCGGTGGAGGTCGCCGCCGTCTACGACCATGAAGGCGCCGACGAATTGATCTTCCTGGACATCACCGCTTCGCACGAGCGGCGCCGCATCATGATCGACGTGGTCGCCCGGACGGCCGAGCAAGCCTTCATGCCCCTGACCGTTGGCGGCGGCATCCGGTTCCTGGAGGACATCCGGGGCCTGCTGCAGGCCGGCGCCGACAAAGTGTCGCTGAACACCTCCGCCGTACAGGATCCGGACTTGATCCGCCGTTCCGCCGAACGGTTTGGCAGCCAGTGCATCGTCCTGGCCATCGACGCCAAGCGAAGAGGCGAGAGCCAAGCCTGCGTCGAGCTCAGGCGAGACGAGCCTAGAGCCGAGAGGGGAGAGCCGGGAGCGGAGCAGGATCTTTCTCGGCTCTCGGCTCTCGGCTCTCGGCTCTCATGGGAGGTGTATATCCACGGCGGGCGGACGCCGACGGGGAAGGACGCCGTGGCCTGGGCGGTGGCGGGGGAGAGGCTCGGGGCCGGTGAGATCCTGCTCACCAGCATGGACCGCGATGGGACCAAGGATGGGTACGATCTGGAGCTGACCCGCGCCATCGCGGAAGCGGTGGGCATCCCCATCATCGCCTCGGGGGGGGCGGGGACCCTGGAGCATCTGTACGAGGGGCTCGTGGCGGGGAAGGCGGATGCGGCCCTGGCCGCATCCATCTTCCACTATCGGGAATTCACGATTCCGGAGGCCAAGCGGTACCTGGCGGGACGCGGCGTGCCCGTCCGGATCTAGCGGCCTGCGGGCGGCGCCCGCCGGCAGGAGGGAGTCGATGGAATTTCAGGCGGTGAAGATCCAGACGCCCGAAGGCGCCAACGTCGTCCTGGGACAGAGTCATTTCATCAAGACGATCGAGGACCTGTACGAGATCCTCGTATCCTCCGTGCCGGGGGGAAAGTTCGGGATCGCCTTCTGCGAGTCCTCGGGTCCGTGCCTGATCCGGTCCGTGGGAACCGACGAGGCGTTGCGGGAGGAGGCCGTCGGGAATGCCCAGGCAGTCGGCGCCGGGCATTTCTTCGTCGTGATCTTGAGGGACGCCTACCCGATCAACGTCCTGAATGCGATCAAGCAGTGCCAGGAGGTCTGCAGCATCTACTGTGCCTCGGCCAACCCCATCGAGGTCATCGTCGCCATCACCCCGCAAGGGCGCGGGGTGATGGGTGTGGTGGACGGCCTGCCGCCCAAGGGGGTGGAGACGGCAGGCGACGTGGCCGCCCGGAAGGACTTTTTGCGCAAGATCGGGTACAAGCTCTGATGAGGAATGACCAATGACAAATGACCAATGGCCAATGGAGAGACCTGGGGTTGGTCATTGAAAATCGGTCATTGGTCATTCGCTTCTGGGGGTGATGGGAGTGACGACAAGGGTATCTGAGGGACTGCGGTTTGATGCGCACGGGCTGATTCCTGCCATCGCCCAGGATGCCGAAAACGGCCAGGTCCTCATGCACGCCTACATGAACGCCCAGGCCCTCCGGCTGACCCTGGAGACCGGCCTGGCCCATTACTACAGCCGATCCCGGCAGCGGCTGTGGCGAAAGGGCGAGGAGTCAGGGCACGTGCAGCGGGTGCGGGCGGTCCTGTACGACTGTGACGAAGACACCCTGCTCCTGAAGGTGGATCAGGCCGTGGCCGCCTGCCACACGGGGAACCGGTCCTGCTTCTTCCGGGAACTCCACGACGCCGGCGAAGCCGCACCGGAAGGCCCGGACCGCCGGTTCGACCCGGGCAGCGTGTACTCGGGACTGGCGATCCTGGCGGAGCTGTACGGCGTGATCCTGGATCGGAAGGCGCGCCCGCCCGAGGGGTCCTACGTGGCGTCCCTGTTCGCCGGAGGTCGGGATCGGATCCTGAAGAAGGTCCTGGAGGAGTCGGCCGAGGTCTTGATGGCGTCCAAGGGGGCGGATCGGCGGCAGCTCATCTACGAGATGGCGGATCTCTGGTTCCACACCCTGGTCCTCCTCGCCAACCACGATATCCGGCCGGAGGAGATCACCCAGGAACTCGGCCGGCGCTTCGGGAAACGCAAGCCGGACTACGCGTGACGCAGTTCTCGCCCGCCACCGGGGGGACCCGATCGATCCCGACTATGTCGGGAGAGAGCGGGAGGGGCCCCGGACAAAGATTGTCGCGACGGGAAAGGCTTTGACAAAGGTTGGGCGCGGAAGTAATATATTTTATTGCTTTTCCGACATTTTCGTTCATGCAGCAGACCGATTTGTCCAGAGTGTCGCGGCGCAAAGGGGGTGTGAGTACATGGCAAGCGTGACGGTGAAGGAGGACGAGTCCTTCGAGAGCGCGCTACGCCGCTTCAAGAAGCAGTGTGAGAAGGCAGGGGTTCTCTCCGAACTCCGCAAGCGAGAGCATTACGAGAAGCCGAGTGTCCGCCGGAAGAAAAAGATGCTGGCGGCGCGCAAGAAGGCGCTCAAGCGCATGCGGTTGACGTCGGAGTAGGGGTGTGGAGCTGAAGACGCGCCTGAGCGAAGACTACAAGGCAGCACTCCGGTCAGGAGACAAGCTCCGGGTGTCGGTCATCCGTCTTCTCGGCGCCCTCATCAAGAACCGTGAAGTCGAGAAGCGCGGCCCCTTGACGGATGGCGAGGTGCTCCAGGCGATCGTGGCCTCGTGCAAGCAGCGGCAGGAGGCCATCGAGCAGTATGGCCAGGGCGGCCGGCAGGACTTGGTGCAGAAGGAATCAGCGGAACTGGCGATATTGCAGTCCTACCTGCCCAGGCCGCTGGCGTCGGACGAGTTGCAGGCGATGGTCCTGGAGGCCATCCGGGAGGTTCAGGCTACGTCCCCCAAGGAAATGGGGAAGGTCATGGGTGTCCTCATGCCCAAGGTCACTGGCCGGGCGGATGGCAAAGTGGTGAACACGCTGGTGCGCGAGGCCCTTTCCAAGAGCTGATGCACTGACGAGGTGTCACGATCCCCCGCCCATCCGGTCGCCAGCCAGGGGCCGAGGCCGGCCAGACATGACAAGGGACTCGGGAACGAGTCCCTTGCTTTTTTCTCGGAGGATCACGTCTCCTCCAAATACAAAAGCGGCCCTGCTGGGCACGCAGTCTTCGGGCTGACACGTCTGGTGTCATGGATGTAATGGACGCACACTCCCTCCGAGTCTTGGAATTCGCCGATGTGCTTGAGCGCCTGGCGGCAGAGGGGTCCTCGATCCTGGGGCGCCAGCGGGCGGCGGGGCTCACCCCCTCGCCCGATCCCGAGGTGGTGGCTCGACGGTTGGCTGAGGTGCGGGAGTGTCGCGAGCTCTTGCGGCAGGGGCCGCTGCCGAGCCTGGAGAGGGCGACGGACATCCGAGCGGCCCTGACCCGTGCGGCGATTCCCGGCCTTCGACTGGCCCCGCAGGACCTCCTGGCCATCGCGGACACCCTGGAGACGGCCCTCCATCTCCGCCGACACC
>JACQVO010000223.1 GCA_016209725.1 Candidatus Methylomirabilota bacterium
GCCATGAAGATCCCGCTCAGGCCGCCGATGACGAACATGGAGACAAAGGCCAGGGCGTTGAGCATGGGGGTGGTGAACCGGATGGAGCCGCGCCAGAGGGTGCCGAGCCAGTTGAAGGTCTTGATGGCCGAGGGCACCGCGATGACCATGGTGGAGATCATGAAGCTGGTGCCCAGCGCCGGGTTCATCCCGCTCTGGAACATGTGGTGGCCCCA
Source organism: Candidatus Methylomirabilota bacterium (assembly GCA_016209725.1). Lineage (GTDB taxonomy): Bacteria > Methylomirabilota > Methylomirabilia > Methylomirabilales > 2-02-FULL-66-22 > 2-02-FULL-66-22. The sequence continues at coordinate 216 of JACQVO010000223.1, forward strand.
CACGACCCAGGAGAGGAAGGCGATGGCGATCATGGAGAAGGCCATGGCCCGGTAGCCGAAGATCGGCTTGCGCGCGAAGACGGCGAGGATGTCCGAGGCCACCCCCATGGCCGGGAGGATCAGGATGTACACCTCCGGATGGCCGAAGAACCAGAAGAGGTGCTGCCAGAGGAGCGGCTCGCCCCCCCCGGCCGGCAGGAAGAAGCTGGTGCCCAGCGTCCGGTCGAACAGGAGCATCGCCAAGGCCGAGGTCAACACCGGCAGCGCCAGCAACAGGAGGATCGCCACGATGAACAGGGACCAGATGACCAGCGGCAGCCGGAAGAACGTCATTCCCGGGGCCCGCATGTTGATGATCGTGGTGATGTAGTTGATCGAGCCCATCAGCGACGAGAGGCCCAGGATGATCAGGCTGATGCACCAGATGTTTTGTCCCCAGTTGACGCCGGTGTACTGGGGAACTGCGGTCAGGGGTGCGTACGAGGTCCAGCCGCCGGCCGCGTGCCCGCCGGGGACGAAGAAGCCGGCCAGCATCACCACCCCCGACACGGCCCCCACCCAGAAGGAGAGCATGTTGAGCACGGGGAAGGCCATGTCCCGGGCGCCGATCATGAGGGGGATCAGGAAATTCCCGAAGCAGCCCACCAGGATCGGCATGACCACGAAGAAGATCATGATCGTGGCGTGCATGGTGAAGACCGCATTATAGAACTCCGGCCCCATGGCGCCGTCGTACATGAAGGGCTCCGGGACCCAGCCGAGTCCCGGGATCTGCGTCTCGGGCCAAGCCAGTTGCCACCGGAGCATGAGAGCCAGCAGCCCCCCCAGGGCCATCATGAACAGCCCGAGAAAGAGGAACTGTCTCCCGATCATCTTGTGATCGGTGGAGAAGACGTACGTGCGCCAGAACCCCAGCTCCTCGTGACGGGCGTGGACGGCCTGTCCGATCGCCGCTGCAGTGGAGGATTCAGCCATTCGTTCTCACCTTTCCGATTGCGAATTGCGGATTGCGGATCCCACCTGGGCGGGACTCGATCTCCCCCGATTGCCTCAGGACGATGGCCAACGCTCCTTCACCCACTTCTCGTACTCGCCGGCCGGATGCACGGTCAGCCAGCCCTTCATCCCCGAGTGGCCGAACCCGCACAGCTCCGCGCAGGGAATCTCGTACTTGCCGGGCTTGGTCGCCTCGAACCAGGCCAGGATCTCCCGTCCCGGCACGCTGTCCTGCTTCAGCCGCAGGTTCGGCAGGAAGAAGCTATGAATCACGTCCTTTGACCTCAGGTGGACCCGCACGATCTTCCCCACCGGCACATGCAGCTCGTTCTCCAGCATCAGGTCGTCCGCCGTCCCGAATTTCCTATCCGGGCCGGGATAGAGCATCTCCCAGTTGAACTGTTTCGACGTCACCTGGACCTCGACATCCCCGGGCGGCGCGTGGCTCTTGATCCTCGCCCAAGACGCCTGGCTCATGAAGGACAGCACGACCAGGATGATGGCCGGGACGACGGTCCAGATGATCTCCAGCGTGGTGTTCCCGTGGGTGTATGACGCCCGGCGACCCTCCCGCCGGCGGTACAACACGAGAAAGGCCAGCAGGGTCACCGTCACCAGGATGAAGGTCGCGCCGGTGATGTAGTAGATCAGGTAAAAGAGGGAGTCCACTTCCCCGCCATAGGTGGACACGTTTTCCGGAAGCCAGCTCATCATGAAGGGTCGCTCCCGTCGCCTGGACCGCTTCGGTTTCCCGCATCCATCACAAGCTGAGTGCTTGTGTCATTGCGGACTAATTTTATCGTCGGTGTCTTTTATTCCCTTAACACAGGACGTGTCAAGGAGGAATTCCAGAAAACAAGCCCTCCCCCCGGTGCTCTCGAGGGGAGGGCTTTTCGGCTTGGGCGAGCCCGGAGAGGCCCGACCGTTACTTCTTCAGCTCTGCCGTGAGTTTCGCCTCTTCTTTCGCCTTGATGCTGACTTCCTTCACCTGCTTGCCCAGGGTCTCGTGCCAGATCTCGACCTTGTAGTTTCCGGGCGGGACATTCTTGATGGCGAAGTTCCCCTTCTCGTCCGTCACCCCTACGAATGGATGGTCCGTGGCAACGATCCAGCCGGTCATCCAGGCATGCGCATCGCAGGAGGCCTTGATGATCTCGGGCTTGCCGAATTTCTCGGTCAGGACCTTCTTGAACTTGGGCTGGGCCTTGTTGATGGCCGGGTTTGCGGTGCTGTAGGTGTGGATGTTGTGCAGGATCCCGTCGCTGTTCAGGATATCCAACTCCCCCGTCGTGGGCACCACCACCACGCGGGGCGTGTAGGTGCAGCCCCTCTGGTCCAGCGTGGCCTTCTGGGACGCGAACTTGCCCCCCTTGGCCCCCACCACGGTCACGACCACGTTCTTCACGCCCTTGTCGGGCCCCACCACCAGGGACTCGTCATAGAGCTCGGTCTTGCCGCAGACCTCCTTGTCCTTGGTGACATCCAGCTTCTTCTTGGCCGGCGGATCCCCGGCGAAGCTGATCCGCCCGCCGAGGCTTCCCACATCCTGGGCGGAGGCCGCCACGACCCCGCCCACAACCAGACCCATGATGGCGACGACCGTCCATACCACTTTCATCCTTCCCGCTCCTCCTTCCTTGGTCTGCCTGACCGCCGAGCGTCAGACGCTGGGGAGCCCGCTCACCGCTCTCCCAGGGACATGATGTAGTCCCGAAGGGCAATGATCTGTTGCTCCTCGTTTCCCCCCAGGATGTCATCGGGACCGCCAGGGTAGAAGCTCGGCATCTTCGCCCCTGGCTGGATCTTCTGGGGGTCCTTCAACCACTTCACGATCCACTCCGGCCGCAGGCGCCGCCGCGCCAGGGACAGATCCGGCGCCCAGCCCTCGGGCGGTCCCTCGGGCAGCTTGCTGCCCTGCACGTGGCAGGAGAAGCAGTCGAAATAATCCTTGGATGCCAGCTTCCGCCCGGCCTCCACCAGTTCCGGCGAGTACTCCTCCACCCGGACGAACTCGTACGGGAAGCCCTTCCCCGCCAGGGCCGCGAAGTACTTGCTCAAGGTGGTGGCTTCGTCGATGGTCACGGGGAACGTGGGCATCCGCACCTTGAGCCAGGGGCGCAGGCTGGTCGGCCGGGCCAACCACTCGTACAGCCAGGTGGCCTGAACCTTCTCCCCCTCCTGCAAGTGCCCGGCGACCAGCGGGGGCGGGGCCACCTGGGGCGTCTCGTAGAAGGTGGCGACGTCTCCGCCTTTCCCCTCGATGACGTGGCACCCCGTGCAATTGTATTTCTGCAGGATCCGGCGGCCGTCCTGGACCGCTGCCTCCAGATCGATGAGCCGCCGTTCGAAGGCCCGAGGCACCGGCACGTCCACCTGGCTCTTCAGGAACACCCGGATCGCCTTGATCTGCTCGTCCGTCAACCCGAAGTTAGGCATGATCTGGGGGGCCAGGGCCGTCTGGTAGATCTGCGGATTCTTCAATTTCCAGAAGACGAAGTCCTCCCAGGTCTGCCGCACCCCGACCGCTTCGCCGAAGAACAGGCGGTCCACTCGCTTCACACCGAAGTCGGTGAGGTCGGGCGCGATCTTCTCGGCCGTTTCGAACCCCTTGATCTCGTGGCAGCCGAAGCACCCGCGCTTCCGGATCAGGGCCTCGCCCGCCTTGATCCGCGCTTCGCTCTGGAGCTCCGCGCTGAGGGCGGGCCGCTCCTGTCGTCGCCCCAGCGTCATGAGATATGTGGCCACGTCCCGCGCCTCCTGGTCCGACAGGCGCAGGTTCGGCATGTTGGTCTTGGGGCGGAAACGCTTGGGGTCCTTCAACCAACGGTAGATCCACTGGGGGTTCGCCTTGCTGGCCAGCTGGCCCAGCTCCGGACCGAAAGTCGGCCCCCCCACGTATACCTCCCCCGCGCCGGGATAAACCGGCGGCGCCTCTTCCTTCACCCCGCCGCGCTTCGGGGGCTTCGCTTCCGGGCTCCCCGCCGGCGCTGCGCCCGCCTGGCCCTCGCGCTTCTCCGTGTCCTTGCCGTTTCCGCCCTCCTTGGCGGCCTCAACCGCGGTCGCCGCTCCGACGGAGTCCGGTGCCCCGACGACCGGCAGGACGGATGTCCCCTTCTTCAGCGACTCCATCTCTTTGATCTGATGGCAGCCGAGGCATCCCAACCGGCTCACCAGCTCCCGGCCGCGCTCTGCCGAGCCCGGCTGGTATGCAGTGGGGTACGGCGCTTCCGGCTCCGAGTGCTTCAGCAGGTAGGCGGACACGGAGATCGCCTCGTCCTCCGACAGATTGAAGTTGGGCATCTTGGTGAGCGGCAGGTATCCCTTGGGGTTCTGGATCCAGTGCACCATCCACGAGGGGTCCGCCTTGCTCTTGACCCTGAGGAGACTCGGGCCGACCTTTTCCGCCTTTTCGAACCCGCGCAGGTTGTGACAGCCGAAGCAGCCGAGCTGCGCCACGAGCTGTTTCCCCTCGCTCAGCACGGGCGCCAAGGGCACGAAGGTCTGGGCGCTGTGGCAGACTTGGCAGGAGGCCTGCACCATCTCGCCGTGGAACATGGGCCGTTCCCAGTAGATGTGCCTCCGCAGCCCCTCCCGGACATCGGCCTGCAGCTTCTCCTCCAGCTCGTGGGAGGAATGCGCGTCGAAGACCGTGAGAGCGGAGCCCTGCCCCTGGTGGCAGGCGGTGCAGCCGAAACGGGTCACGGGATGTTTCCCGAAGAAGACCTCGAGGCGCGGGTGAGCGCGAAACGGCTGGGGCGCATTCTCGAACCCCGCCCGGTCGATCCCCAGATGGCAGGTCATGCACCGATCCACGGTAAGGATCGGCTGCTTGAACTCGTTCACCGCCAGGCCCGCGATGACCACCTGCTGCACCTCGGGGGCGCGGGCGCGGATGCCCTCCAGCCGGCGCTGAAGCGCGGAGATGGGCGCTTTGAGCTCGGCCAGTTGGTCGCGGAGCTTGCCGGCGGCCTCGGAGAACCGCTTGAGGGCGGCCTGCTTGTCCTCCACTGCCTTCTCCAGCTTGGCTAGCCCCGGTTCGTGGGCCTGGATCCGCTGCTCTAGCGCCTTCTCGTTGGCAACCAGGGCCTTGTACTCGGCGCTCTTGACTGTGGTGTCCCGGCACGCCTCGACGGCCTTGCGCACGTCGGGCGATCCGGGATCCTGCCTGGCCTCCCGCGCCTTCCGCTCCTCCTGCTCCTGGCAGCGGAACTGGGCGTGCTCCACCCGGTAGCGCTGCTCGTCCAGTTCGCTCTTGATGAACTGGATCTGCTGGGCCTTGTCCACCCGCTGCCCCTCCAGGGTGTCGAGTTCCGCTTTCAGCCGGGCGTAGTCCGGGCCCTGAATGGCCTCCTCCGCCTTGGCCAACGCCGCCTCCAATTCGCGGACCTTCGCCTGCACCTCCGGGCTGCGGAACTTGGCCTCGGCCGCCGTCAGGGCCTGCTCCACCATCTGTTGTTCCAGACGGTTGAACTGGCGCTGGTATTCGATCCAGGGGCGGCGGGTCTTTCCCTCGTCCCACAGGGCCCACCCCGTCGCCAGGACCAGGGCCATGCTGGAGGCGAAGAACGCCATCCTGAGGGGGCGTCGTTCATCCGGGAGGCGTGTGCGTCGCAGTCGAAACATCAAGCCCACGGCAAGCCGCTCCCGCCCGTCCCGCCCCTGGCGGGATGCCGCGGGCGGGCGAGGTTCATCAGATGTTGAACCACGGAGTGACCCACACGTACTTGATATTGAAGGCGATCCGCAGGAACATCTTCAGGGGCAGGGACATCATGATCAGGAAGAGCTGGACCACAATGGCATACCGCACGGGCCCCAGGGCTTGAAGCGTCGGACTGGTAGGGTTCTTCCACCAGTAGTAGACCACCGGCAGGACCCCCAGGTAGAGCGCCGACAGGGCAAGTCCGATCAGCTCGACGCCGAAGATCTTCGGGTTGCCCATCCACTTGAACGGCAGGCCCGTCCCACCGATATCCAAGTAGGGCAAATCCACGTTGGTGAGCGC
>JACQVO010000224.1 GCA_016209725.1 Candidatus Methylomirabilota bacterium
ATCCGGGTGATCCTGGCGGCGGCGGATCAAACGCCCACCCTGGTGTTCGACGAGGTGGATGCGGGCATCGGCGGCCACACGGCCGAGACCGTGGGGCGGAAGTTGACCGCGGTTTCCCGCCAGCGTCAGGTGCTGTGTGTGACCCACCTGCCACAGATCGCGTGTTTTGCCGATCACCACGTGGCCGTCTCGAAGCGGGCCCTGAAAGACCGGACCCTGACCACGGCACAGGAGCTCCGCGGGGCGGAGCGGGTGCAGGAGCTGGCACGGATGCTGGGGGGGCCGAGCCGGTCCACCACACCGTTGCAGCACGCGACTGAATTGCTCGAGGCGGCGAACCGTTTGAAGAAACGCATGAGGACGACTCTCTCCTCGGTGTAGGCGGTGCTATGGAGGAAAGAAGAAGCAGTAATCCCCCTCCGCCTCGACGTCATGCGACGATCCGAGGGCATCTCACTCCGAGATGCCCTCAGGCTTTCTCGTGCAGTAGCTTCAAACGACCCCCTCCCCCTGTCGACTACAAAGCCCTTGACTTCTCCTGGCGGTTCGACTAGAAATGCCGCACCCGTAGTGACTCTCAAATGCGTTTATAATTCCGTTCACCCTGCGCCCGTCGAAGGGTGCGGAATTCGGGTTTCGTCGTGAGCTCAGCCGAACGGCTTCGACAAGCTCAGCCCGAACGGGTCACCTATAAAGCCATTCTTGAGACAGTGCACTTCCGTTTCTTGAATCGGTTCACAGGAGCCGTTTCATCGCGGGGAGGATGCGTTCGAACAATTGAATAGGCGAGGCTGAGTGGTCCCCTGCCAGGGGATCCTCGAGGGAAAATGGTGGAGCCTTCCCCCGGACTGGGGAAGGACGAATCCATTGCTGCCCCGCAACTGTGAGCGGCATTGAAATCTGCATAGGCCACTGTCCCGCGCGACGCGGAACGGGAAGGCGCAGAGAGTAAGTCGAGCCGCAAGCCAGGAAACCTGCTCAGCCTTTCGGGTGTCGTAAACCTTCCGCGGGGAAGGGCGCCCCACCATCGACCGGCCCCCAGGTCAGTATCTGGACGGTTGGATTCTGGAGCCCCACTTCGCCATGGGCGGAGTGGGGTTTTTCCGTTTGCGGGGCACCACGATGGGAAAGGTGATCAAAGACGGTGGGAAGCGCAGCGTGAGAGGGGCCCTGGGAACCCGGCCGCTCCTCCTCGCGGTCTTGCTGCTCCTGTGGCCGACGAGCGCGCCGGCCTCCACCGTTCCGGACATGCTGGGGCGGCCTGTCACAGTCCCGGACGGACCGCTGCGCCTCGTGTCTCTCTCGCCCAGCCTCACCGAGATCGTCTTCGCCCTCGGCCGGGAGGACTGGCTCGTGGGCGTGACGGACTTCTGCGACTACCCTCCGGCCGCTCGTCTCAAGCCTCGGGTGGGGGGGACGATGACGCCGAATCTGGAGCGCGTGCTTCAGGTCCGGCCGAGCCTGGTGCTGGCCACGGTCGAGGGCAATCCCCGCGATCTCGCCGGGCAGCTCACCCGGCTGGGCATCCCGATCTTCGCGATCAAGCCCGAGGGATACGGCGGGATACTGCACTCCGTCCGGATACTGGGACGGGTCCTTCAGGCAGAAGCGCGTGCGGGCGCCCTGGCGCAGGAGCTGGACGCGCGAGCCGCCCGCGTCCGCCGCGCCGTGGCGGGACTCCCTCGGCCGCGCGTGCTCTATCTGGTGTGGAAGGATCCCGTGATTGCGGCGGGCCCCGCCTCGTTCATCCACGATCTCATCCAGATGGCGGGTGGCGAGAACGTGGTGCGGGAGGGCACGGTGCCGTATCCCAGGCTCGGCCTGGAGGAGGTCGTGGCGCGAGCGCCGGAGGTGATCGTGGTGGCCAGCCACGCGAACACGATGGATCGGGCCTCGACGGTCGGGCTGGGTGGCCTCTGGCAGAGCACCCCGGCCGTCCGCGCGAACCGAGTCGTTCTCGTCCCGGGCGACACGCTCCACCGGTTCGGCCCGCGCGTGGTGGAGGGGCTGGAACATCTTGCGCGGGCCATCCATCCGGAGGCCTTTGCATACCTGGGGATGCGATGAGTGCGCAGTCGCCATTCTCCGGAGAACAGGGCCGATGGCCCATCGCCCTCGTGGGCATGGCGGCGGCCCTCGTTTTCGGCGTCCTGCTCTCCGTCATGGTGGGGAGCGTCCCGATCGCCCCGCGTGAGGTGGTGCGGGCCCTCCTCGCCGGCGGGGGCGCGCCCGACGACCCCGTGGTGGCCATCGTCCGCCAGATCCGTCTGCCCCGGGCCATCCTGGCGGGGATGGTGGGAGCGGCCCTGGCCCTGGCAGGGTTGGGGTTCCAGGCCATCTCCCGCAACCCGCTGGCCGATCCGGCCGTGCTGGGGGTCTCCAGCGGGGCCTCCTTTGGCGTGCTGATCGCCATGCTGTTGGGTCTGGCGGGCCCCGTGACCAATCCGGCGGTGGTCACGCTCTTCGCCTTTGCGGGGGCGCTTCTGGCGGCGCTCTGCGTCTATGCCATCGCCCAGGTGGACGGCCGCCTGCCCATCACGACGCTCCTGCTGTCGGGGGTGATCATCGGGTTGTTCTTCACCTCGTGTGTCATGCTCTTCACGGCGCTCCTGGCCTCGGCCGAGCTGCAGGGCGTGATCCTGTGGCTCATGGGGAACCTGGCCCCCACGGGCGGGCGGACCCTGGCGGTCCTGGGTCTGGTCCTGGCCATCGGGTTCGGCGTCCTGGCCCGCCACGCGGCGCCGCTGAACCTCTTGGCCCTGGGTGAGGAACAGGCGCTCCAGCTCGGCGTGGAGGCGGAGCAGGTCAAGCGGGTCGTGTTCGTCGCCGCCTCGCTGATCACCGGAGCCGCGATCTCGGCCGCCGGGTCCATCGGGTTCGTGGGCCTGATCGTTCCGCATGCGGCCCGCCTGATGCTGGGTCCCGATAACCGGCGCCTGGTTCCGGCCGCGGGGCTCCTGGGGGCAGCCTTCCTGATCCTGGCCGATCTCTTGGCGCGCACCGTGGCCGCACCCACGGAGCTTCCCGTGGGGGTCATCACCTCGTTCTGCGGCGCGCCGCTTTTCGTCTACCTGTTGCGAAGAGGGCGGGGAGGCGAGTCGATGTGACGTCGGTGGAGGTCCAGGGCGTCACCTTCCGGTACCGGACGGGGAAGGGCGTGGAGGACGTGATTTTCCAGACGGCCCCTGGCGAGCTCCTGGGGATCGTGGGGCCCAATAGCGCCGGCAAGAGTACGCTCTTGCGGCTCCTGAGCAAGGTGGTGGCTCCGGCGCGGGGTCGCATCCTGATCGAGGGGCGCGATATCGCCGCGCTCACCCGGATGGCCCTGGCCCAGCGCCTGGCCGTGGTCCCACAGGAGTTCCAGGTGGCCTTCCCCTTCCGGGTGGGCGAAGTCGTGTTGATGGGCCGCTACCCGCACGGTGCGGGGAATGGGTGGGGGAGCGCTCGGGATCATGCCGTCGCCCGGGCCGCCATGGAGGCGACCGGGATCCTGGACCTCGCGACACGTCGCATGGACGAGTTGTCCGGCGGAGAGCGGCAGCTCGTCTCCATCGCCCGGGCCCTGGCGCAGGAGGCGAGGATTCTCCTGTTGGATGAACCCACGGCGCACCTGGATCTCCGCCATCAGGGGATCGTCCTGGAGATCCTCCTGCGCCATCACCGGGAGGCACGGGGGACCACGGTCCTCGTGTCTCACGATCTCAACTTGGCGGCCGAGCACTGCGACCGGCTCCTGCTCCTCACCGCGGGGCGGGTCCAGGTCCTGGGCCGGCCCGAGGAGGTGATCACCCAGGAACAACTGGAACGGGCGTACGGGTGCCGCGTGACGGTGGAGCGGCATCCGGTCTCGGGGCGGCCGCAGGTCCGCGGCAGCCTCAATCATCGCGCCACCGACGACCCAGTCTCGTACCACTCCCCGGATGCAAGGGAAGCTGGTCGCTCCTGAGTCGGGTCGGTTCATCCGGCCGGGAGGAATCCAGCACGGTCCCGCCACTGTGAGTGGGGAGCCGTCCCGCACAACGCCACTGCCCTCCAGCCAATTGCACGCGGATTTCGAGATTGGAAGCGGTGTTCAATCTGAAATCTGCAATCCGCAATCTGCAATCGGTCGGGGTTGGGAAGGCGCGGGGCGGCGGCGATCCACGAGTCAGGAGACCTATCCGGGGGCGTCCTCTACACGCCGCTTTCGCGAGAAAAGAGAGGTGTGCCATGGGGTCGTCACCACGCCGTTTTTGGAGAGAAATCATCGCCGCTGTTGCCGTGGGC
>JACQVO010000019.1 GCA_016209725.1 Candidatus Methylomirabilota bacterium
AACACGACCTACTCCTTCGGCCTGGACGACCAGGAGTTCGTGGTCGCCTTCGAGACGGACAAGCCAGGGGACTTCCTGGATCTCGTGATGGAGCTGCGGGGCACCGAAGCCAGTCGCTTCACTCAGCGGGACACGCCGACCTTCACCTGTCTGGCGCGGAGCCTGGACGAGGCCCTGGAGAGTCTGGGCTGACGGTCGGCGCCGATGCAGTGTCGGCACACGGTCCCCGACTGGCACCGCTATGTGAATGCCGCGGAGAACGCGGTTCCCATCTTCGTGGCATGCCGCCTGCTGGTGAAGGAGGGCGAGCCGGCCAGCGACCCCCGCAGCATCGCCTGTGCCTACTGGGGGCACCAGCGGGATTGCCCGCTCTACGACGGACCGGAAGCCCCGGCCAAGCCGGCCAGGGACGGCGACGCCCGGACCCCCGCCGGAGAGGTCCCCGTGGCGGCAGATACCATCTGGCCTGTGCGGGCGCCCGGGGCGAAGGACGGCATGCGGCAAGTCATGATCGGGATGGGAATCCTGTCCACCGCCCTCTTGCTGTGGACGGCGTTCCTCGGCCTCTCGGTGCTGAACGGGCGGGCCATGCCCGCCGCGTACCTGCACCTGACGCTGGTGGCGGCCGCGGTGTCCGTTCTCACCCACGTCTTGGCCGCGGTGAGAACGTGGTCCCGGCGGTGACCGGCGGTTCCTGGTGACGCTCGGCGGCGCCGTCTGGCTCTGGGGTGGCACGGTTCTGCTGGGAGCCTTGGCCGTGGCCGCCCTCTTCGTTCTCCACGGGCGCTGGGGCGTCGGCCTCGCCATCCTGGGCGTCGGGGCGGGGCTGCTCCTCGGGGTGCACTGGCTGGCGCGCACCCTGGGGGCGTAGGTTGGGCCATAGAAAGGAGACCGGCTATGGAGACACGGTGTCTGCGGTTCCTGGCGATTGGTGTGGTGCTCCTGGGCGTGTTGAGCGGCTGCGCCACGACGGCCGGCCGCGACGATGTGCTGGGCCTGCCCAACGCCGCCAACCCCGAGTATCAGGCGCACCCGCTTCGGGTGATCGCGCTCCCCGTTCACTTCGTCGGCAACCTCGTGCAATACATGGTGGTGGAGCCGATCTCCTTCCTGCTGGCGCCGGTGCCGGAGGCCGTCGGGCTCAGCCTCGAGGAGCAGCGCTACATCGAGCAGCGGCAGGAGGCCTGGCGCCAGTACTTCGCGGGGGAGCGCCGGCTGATCCAGTAGCCGCATCCCCATCCGCCCCAGGCAGGGAGGACCATGGCGCGGCACGCGATTCGCCGACGGGTGCGGGGCCTGCGGGAGTTCTGGCCGTTCCTCCTCCTGGGGGGTCTGGGGATCATCGGCTTCGTGTGGGCGGCGGCCGGGCTGTGGTGGTAGGGCGTTGCGGGGAGGAGGGCACTTGGGCAGCACCCGATCGGCAGGCGGTGGAGGACGGAGGGTTGCTCTCCGGCGTGCTCGCCCCACGGAGGTTCCGCTGGATGCCGAAGACATCGCCATGGCTCGCCTACAGGCCCACCTCCGCGAGACCGAGGCGATCCGGGGACCGAAGGGCCGCGGCGTCGTCCCGCTCGCCCGCACTACGGTGCGGTTGTCGCACAAGACGCTGCAGCAGCTGCGCGACCGGGCGCGGCGTGATGGGGCGACCATCTCGGAGGTCGTGGAGGTCGCCCTGGAACGCTACCTGGAATCCTCGTGAGAGCCGGCGCCCCCGCGGATTCCGATGGCAGAGTACCAGGTCCTTTACTGGCGCGCGCTCCCGTCCCTGGTGAAAGCGAACGACGCCACCGGCGAGGTGAGCGTCCGCCTCCCCCAACGGTTTGCCGACGCCATCGATGACGCCGCCATGCAGATGGAGGCGACTGACACCGGGGCCTACCTGGAAGGATGGCACTGGGGGCCGCTCCTGGAGCGGCCCGGGGCGGCCCGCGACGTCGCGGAGGCGGTCGCGACGGAGTTGGCTGCCTCGACCCCCCTCTCCACCTCTCATGATCCCTTTCAGGAATCTTGATTGCTCCACCCGTGCCGACGTCTGGGACAGCCCGTCCGGGGGAGACCAGCGTGCCTGCCGGAGCGGGGCAAGGGGAGCCAACGGACAGGCCGGATGGCACCTGACGTAGAGGGTCCCTCCCGAGAAGAGGTCTTGCCCACAGATTCCCTCTCACCGCGGGAAGGCGGGGCTCCGCAGAAGGGAGACGGGCCAACCGCCCGGCGGGGTATCCGCACCGTGGTCCTGTCGGCCGTGGCGCTGGTCGGGCTGGCGGGGCTCGCCATCGGTGTTCTGTACACCAGCCTGAGCCCGCCGGAGAGTGCAGGGCCGGACGGGAGGCCTGAGGGCCAGGCGTCCCGAGCAGGAACCGGGTCCGGGCCTCCCGAGGTGAAGGGGCCGGCGATCGCCGGAACGATTTCGGTTTCGCCGGAACTCCGCGGGCGCCTGGCGGAGGAGGGGACGTTGTTCATCATCGCCCGGAAGGGCCCTGGTCCGCCCTTCGCTGTGAAACGGATCGGCGGGCCGCGTTTCCCCCTGCCCTATCGGCTGGGGCCGGAGGACGTGATGGTGGCCGGGACGCCCTTCGAGGGTGAGGTGAGCCTGAGTGCCCGCCTGAGCAAGAGCGGGGCGGCAGGACCCGCAGAGCGGGGCGACCTGGAAGGGGAGCATCCGGGACAGGTGGGGGTCGGCAGACAGGGAGTGGACATCGTCATCGCCCACGTTCGTTGATCACACTCGGCCGGGCAGCGCCAGGCCGGGCCATGGATCCCATGTTGTGCCCTGAGTGTGGGGGAGAAGGCACGTCCCCCTGCGTCCGCTGTGGCGGGAGCGGCGGCGAGTGGCAGTCAGGCGGCGGGCTGGCCCCGTGCGAGGCATGCGGCGGAGACGGGGTCGTGTCATGCGACCGCTGCGAGGGCGACGGGACACTCCCGCCGCCGCCTGGGGAGAGCTGAGGCTGCGCGGGTCGCCGCCTGGGACGAGTGGCGGCGCTGGCCAAGGCCATGGAGGGTGTGAGGCGAGGAGGCAATGGTGACGGATCTGAAGAAGGTGAGACGCATCTTGCTGGACCTGAAGAGGACGGAGAACTACCTGCGGCAGTATCCCCAGCTCGCCGCCAAGGTGGCGGCGGCGCTGGAGAAGGCCGGAGGGCGGAACGGGTGAGGCCGCGACGGATCGGCGCGGCCATCACGCTCGGGCTTCTCCTGGCGGGTCTTCCGCCTGCGGTGACGCAGGGCGCAGACAGGGCGCCCGAGCGAGGGGCGGGGGAGCGGGTGGCGGCGGCCAAAGGGTGCGGGGTGTGCCACGCGCTGCCGGGAGAACCGCGGGGGAAGAAGCCCGGCCCGGCCTTCCTGGCGCCCGCGCCGCCCCAAGAGGCCTCCGAAGTGTTGCGCCGCCTGTGGAATCACATCCCAGGAATGCGACAATACTTCCTTGCCCGGGGCCTCGCCTGGCCGGTGATCTCCGTCCCCGAGATGGCCGACCTCCTGACGTTCCTGGGGATGCAGCCCGGGCGGGAGCACGCCCCGAACCTGGATCGTGGGCGGGTCCTGCTGGTGCAGAAGGGATGCCTCAAATGCCATGCCCTGGCCGGCGAGGGCGGGCGGGTCGCGCCGGACTTGGTGCGGTTCCGGGAATACGGGAATCCGGTCCCTCTGGCAGCATTCCTCTGGAACAAGGCACCGGGAATGCTGGAGCGGATCGACAAGAGCGGGATCCCATTTCCCGTCTTCCAGGAGGGGGACATGGGGGATCTGCTGGGGTTCCTGGGGGCGCTTGTCGATGTGTCCCGCTGACGGGGGCGAGGGGCCGGAGTCCCCGCTGGCGCGCTGTGTCCGCTGCGGTCACCCGGTTCCCGAGCGCCCGCTGGGTTGCAGGTGGCCCTGTCCCAACTGCGGGTTCCTCTATCCCCAGGGCGATTGCTCGGATTGAATGAACCGCTATGAGGCGACCGTCGCGCCCGACGGGCGGATTCAGGGCCTCATCGAGGGTACGCCGGGGCGCCCGTCCCGTCCAATTTCCCCGGAGTCGCAGGAGGGAGTGAGCATTCTGGCGGCCGGATGGGATATCCTGTACCGGTTCGATGATGAGCGGCGCCTGAGGAACCTACCCTACCCCGAGGTCCTGGAAGGGATGCGACAGGAGATCCGCCTGACCCTCCACAAGGTCAGCCACGGGGAACTGTTGGACGAGCCGGAACTGATCCCAATCCTCCGGCGCCTCCTGGCGGATCTGGAGGCGGTTGCAAGAGCCTTCCGGGAGGCGTGCCAGCGTCTCCGGATGGAGACATGAAACGGGGAGGAGGTCGCCAGGGCGTGCAGCGCGGGCAGGTGGCCGTGAGGCGCGCCTGTGGGAGTTGCGGGAGGCAGTTTGCCTGCCTGCCCGGCTCGGTGGCGGATCAGCTCACCCTGTGCCTCCGCTGTTTCCAGCGAAAGGTTCGCTTCCCCGGATTGTGCCAGAGACCCTGACGGATGAAATGACCAATGATTCCTCTGACTCGTAGCAAAGGCATTGGCGAATAGTCCGGTTCAGGGGCGCGGGAATGGGGGCAGCGATGCGCCCAGAGATACGGGCGGAGATCGACCGGGTGATCGCCGGGTTTCGCCAGGAGTGCTTGCGGGTCCTCGGCGAAACCGAGACCTTGCGGGGCCGGCTGCCGGAGCCGGCGGAGGGCTGGCGCGAGTACTTCACGCGGCGGATCTACACCGCCCTGTTGAAATACAAGGAGGAGGTTGAGGCGCTGGTGGAGGCGCACCTGACAGCGGAGAAGCGGGCACGCCCGCAGCCTTGAGCGGCCGATGGACGAGCAACGCGTCGCTGAATTCTATAATGCGGTCGGCTGCAGTTACGATCGGTCGCTCTATTTCCTCGCCTGTGATCCCTTGTACCAGGCCGAGATTGCCCGGTTCACCCGAGGCCGCCGATTCCGACGGGTCCTGGATCTGGGCTGCGGAACGGGGAAACAGACGCTCCTGCTGGCACCTTTTGCTGACGAGGTCTGGGCCATTGACCTGTCGGCCGAATCGTTGCGCCAGGCCGAGGCACGTTGCGCCCGGGCGGGGTTTCGGAACGTGAGGTTCCTGCAGCAAAGTATCGTGGCGCTTCCGGCGGAAGACGGATCGGTGGACGCCATCTTCTCTTACGGGGATGTGATCTCCCACGTCAACGTCGCCTACCTCCAGGTGTTCGCCGAGAGTGCCCGGGTCCTGACCCCGGGCGGCCTCATGGCGTTCGAGGTGGACGGCAAGTGGGAGCTGGACATGCTCCTGCACAATCCCGAGGAGCGGGCCCGCGCCCGGGCGACGCGCGGGATGGGACACCTCCGCATCTGGCGGGACATCCCGTGCAAGACCTTCACCGGCCCGGAAATACGGCGGATCCTTCTGAAGGCGGGGCTGCGCCCGGTCCGCATCCGCGGGGTGAACATCTTTCATTGCCTTCTGCCCGAGACGGTCCTTTTCGGCCTGCCGCAGGAGGTCGGCGCCGCCTGGCGGATGGCCTCGGCCGTCTTGCAGCGGCTGGATGCAGCGATCGGCATTCTGCCGGGGTTTTGCCGTCTGGCCTCGACGCGGCTCGTGGCGGCGGTCAAGCGCTAATTGCGGATTGAGGAAGCGACCGAATGGAACAGGTGTTGATCCTGGTGGCGGCGATTGGCTCGATGTTCGGCCTGATTGGCCTGACGATCTGGCTGGCGTGGCTCTCGGC
>JACQVO010000232.1 GCA_016209725.1 Candidatus Methylomirabilota bacterium
ACGCGGGTGAGCTTCGGCAACCCCTCGATGTGCCAGTGGTAGTGGCGCCCATCGGTCTCGCGCAGGGGGGAGTTGTGGATCATGAGGTTGTACGGGGGATTGGTGAGGACCTTTTCGATCCGGAGCAGGAGCTCCCGCAGGATCTTGGACAGGCTCACGTACTCGTGCTTCTGGGCGTCCTCGAAGAACGCATCATGAGTCCTGGGCAGGATCCACGTCTCGAACGGGAACCGGGCGGCGAAGGGGGCGATGGCGACGAAATCCTCGTTCTCGCTGATGAGCCGGACGCCCTGGCTCTCCTCTTGCCGGACGATGTCGCAGAAGACACAGCGCTCCTTGTAGTTGTAATACTCCTTCGCCCCCAGCAACTCCTCCTGCACCCGCTTGGGAATGATGGGGGTGGCGATGAGCTGGCTATGGGGGTGCTCCAGGGATGCCCCCGCCGCCTCGCCGTGATTCTTGAAGATCAGGATATAGCGGAAGCGCTGGTCCTTTTTCAGGTCCAGGATCCGGTCACGGAAGGCCCAAAGGATATCCTCCACCCCCCGCTCCGACATGCTGGCCAAGGTCTCGCCGTGCTCCGGCGTCTCGATGATGACCTCGTGAGCGCCGATCCCGTTCATCTTGTCGTACATCCCATCGCCCTGGCGATTGTGGTCCCCCTCGATCTGGAGCGCCGGGAACTTGTTGGGGACGACGCGGACGTGCCAGCCCGGCCCGTTGACCGGCCCGCCGTTGGCGCGGTAGGCCAGCACCTCCTGCGGGGTCTTGTCCTCGTTGCCCGGGCAGAAGGGGCAGAAGCCGGTGCGCTTTCGCTCGGGCTCCGCCCCGAAGTCCGATGGGCGCTTGCCCCGCTCGGTGGAGATGATCACCCAGCGCGAGGTAACCGGATCCTTCCGGAGTTCAGGCATGCAAGAGTCCTCCCATGGTTCGTCTCACGAAGGCGACCCGGAAATTGGTGGAGCATCCCGGGAAAGTCAAGGCCGGCTGCCGGGCATGTCGTCTCCCCGGCTCATCGCACCGTGAGGCGAGCCGTGACGCGATTGCTGGTGTGGCCCTGCCTGGTGACGACGTACAACTCCATCCAGCGAATCCCCTCACTGGCCAATCGTAACGGAATCTCCGCCGTGCCGGCCACGAGCCCATCGTATCTCCGCAGGTCGATGGACGTGGCCTGCAGGTCCTGGTAGAACTGAAATTCCCTGATCCCTCGGTCGATGAGGAACGCTTCCTGGATGTCCGCCGATCCCACCTCGAAGTAAAAGCTCATCCGGGTGGTCTCACCGACCCTGATCACATCGGGCTCGAACCGCAGGTTGGCGACGCGGGGCACGCCCGGCCCGGGAGGCGTGGCGGGCCGCATCACGGAGGGTCCGCAGGCCGCGGGCAGGATCAGGGCCCACACGAGGACCAGGAGGTGGGCACCACGAGGGCCAAACAGTCTCATGGTGATCCTTCTGGCCACGGATCGTACTGTCTGTAGCATAGTGTAGTGACCCCCAAAATCCTTTACAATTCCGTTCACCCTGAGCCTGTCGAAGGGTGCGGAATCCGGGCTTCGATAAGCTCAGCCCGAACGGGCTCCATGTAAAGCCATTTCTGAGTCAGTACACTACGGATAGAACCCTCGCAATCTGGTGGCGCGAGCCACGCGATCCACCGCCTCCATCAGCGCCGCCGTCCGGAGATCCACTCGTTCCCGGCTCGCCAGCGCCAGGGTCCGGCGGAATGCGGCGGTGAGTATATCACGCAGCCGTGAATTTACCTCGTCTTCTTTCCAGAAGAAGAACTGGAGGTCCTGCACCCACTCGAAATAGGACACGATCACCCCGCCGGCGTTGGCCAGGATATCCGGGAGGATGAAGACTCCCCCCTCCCGCAAGAGGCGATCCGCCTCCGCCGTCGTGGGACCATTGGCGCCTTCCACGATGAGGCGGGCCCGGACGGCCCCGGCATTCCCGGCCGTGAGCTGCCCTCCCAGGGCCGCGGGAACCAGGATCTCGCAGGGGAGCTGCAGGAGTTCCTCGTTGGTGATGGCGTCCCCCTCCGGGTATTGCCGGACCGGCTGTCCAGACCGCAGGTGGGCCTGGAGCGCCTCCAGATCCAGCCCCTCGGGATTGTATGACCCGCCCCCGACATCGCTCACCGCCACCACGCGGCAGCCCATCTCGTGGAGGAGTCGAGCGGCCACCGACCCCACATTCCCGAAGCCCTGGACGACCACCCGCGCCCCCGAGAGCAGGAGGCCCAGGTGCGCCATCCCTTCGGCGGTGACATAGGCCACGCCGCGTCCCGTGGCCTCCACGCGGCCCAGGGAGCCTCCCAGCAGGACGGGCTTGTTGGTCACCACCCCCGGCACCGTGGTCCCCCGCTGCATGCTGTAGGTGTCCATGACCCAGGCCATCACCTGCTCGTTGGTGCCCATGTCCGGCGCCGGGATGTCCCGGTCGGGGCCGATGCACAGGTAAATCTCCGACGCGTAGCGGCGGGTCAGCCGCTCCAGCTCGCGGAACGAGAGCTTCGACGGATCGCAGCGGACGCCCCCCTTGGCCCCGCCGTAGGGCAGGCCCATGAGGGCGCACTTCCACGTCATGAGCATGGCCAGGGCCGTCACCTCGTCCAGGTCCACGTCCGGATGATACCGGATGCCCCCCTTGCTGGGTCCCAGGGTCATGCTGTGCTGGACCCGGTATCCCGTGAAGACTTCCAGCTCGCCGGCATCCGTCTGGATGGGCACGGAGACGATGAGGGACCGCTTGGGATGGCGGAGGTGCTGGTGGATCTGCGGCTCCACCCCCAGCCGGTCCGCGGCCTGGTCCAACTGTTCAAGCACCGTCGCCAGAGTGCTCATGATTCGCTCCGACTGCCCCGTCTCAATGGCGTGGGAGAGGGGATTCGATCGCCACCAGGAGATCGCCCGCCCCCACCGAATCACCCTCGCGCACGCTGACCTCGAGAATCCGGCCGGCCCACGGGGCCGGCACCTCGATCTCCATCTTCATCGCCTGGAGGATGCAGAGCACCTCCCCTAATCCCGGGATCCGCCCTCCGGGGTGGCCAGTGGGATCTCGCCGGGGACCTCCCCCAGCCCCGCAGCATAACTCCAACTCTCCGCAGTGACCAGGCGTCCGGGGAGGGCGAGCAGGCCTGCCTCGAGGTCCCGGGCAACGGCCTGCCCCTCCGCCACCGACACCGCTCGGAATCGCAGCAGGTCTCCCGGCCGCCGCTGGGCCGCCAGCGGCACGTCCGGTCCGATGACCGTGGCGATCTTCGGATACCCGCCGGTCGTCTGCCGGTCCGCCAGAAGGATGATCGGCTTGCCATCGCCCGGGACCTGGACCCCGCCGAGCGGGACCCAGTCCGAGACGATGTCCGCGGAAGCCCGGTGCGCGATGAGAGGTCCATCCAGCCGGGAGCCCATTCGGTCCGCATGCGGGCTGACCCGATAGGTGGATTCCAGAAAGGTGCGGCAGCCCTCCGCGGTGAAGGCGTCGTCTTGCGGTCCCAGCACCACCCGGATCGTCACCGGGGACGTGTCACGGGGTCGCCACTCCTCCGGAACCCCCCGGCCGCAGAGGTCTCCCGGCGAGGCCGGCGGCGCCCCCACCCGCAGCACGTCTCCCGCTGAGAGCGCCCGGCCACGGAAACCGCCGAAGCCGGCAACCAGGCACGTGGACCGGCTGCCAAGGAGCGCCGGCACGTCGATCCCTCCCGCGATCGCCAGGTAGGCTCGAATGCCCCAAGCGCAGGTCCGGAGATCCAGGACCTGTCCGGCGCGGACAAGAAAGGATTGATACCACGGAACCCGCCGGCCGTCGAGGTCCCCCTCGACCTCGGCTCCGCTGAGGGCCACCACCGCATAGGCGAGGAATCGAAGCTGGGGGCCGAGGGCCGTGAGCTCCAGCCCCGCCGCTCCCTGGGGATTCCCCACCAGGATGTTCCCCACCCGCAGGGCCACCTCGTCCACGGCCCCACTCACGGGGACGCCGAATTTCTGATACCCGATCCGCCCCCGGTCCTGCACCGTGGTCAGGAGCCCCGGGCGCAGCACCTCGATCAAGTCCCGAGAGCCGAGAGCACCCAGAGGGTACCCGAGCCGAGTACCGCCTTGGTCAAATCCGTTCATCCCTCGGCTCGCGGCTCTCGGCTCTCAGTTCGCCGCTCTCCGCCCTCGGCTCTCGGCTCTAGGCTCTCGGCTCTCAGATATTCTTCTTCCGTGATTGGCACGAACTGCACAAGGTCGCCGGGCACCATCGGCGTCGGGACCTCCCGCGAGGGGTCGAAGAGTTCCAGGGACGTCCGGCCGATGATCCGCCATCCCCCCGGGGTCTCGGCCGGGTAGGCGCCCGTCTGGCTGCCGCCGATGGCCACTGAGCCCTTGGGGGTCTTGATGCGCGGAGAAGACAACCGCGGTGTGTGCAGGCGCTCGGGCAAGCCGCCAAGGTAAGCGAAGCCCGCGGTGAACCCGATCATGTAGACGTGGTAAAGGGGTTCGCTGTGCAGGCGGATCACCTCGGCCACACCGAGGCCGGCGTGCTCCGCTACGAAGGGAAGGTCGGGCCCGTACGGCCCCCCGTAGACCGTGGGGATCCGCACCAGCTTCGGGGGCGGCAGGGTGCCGGGGTCCACATGGGACGCCACGTCCCGGACGCGCGCCTGTAGCTCGTCGCAAGAGGTCGCCAGCGGGTCGTAGGCGATCCCCAGGGACCGATACGTGGGGATGACCTCGATCAGGCCCGGGATCCGGGCCGCCTCGAGGCCGAGGGCCAGCGCCCGAACCCGAGCGTTGACCTCAAGGCTCACGGCGTCGCCGAACTCCACCACCAACCCTCGCTCGCCCGTGGGGAGGAAGCGTGGCGTCATCCCACGAACTCCCCCATCGCCCTGGGCGTCACCCCGGCCGCCTCCAGGCGCTCCCGGACCCGGCGGGCGATGCCCCCCGCTCCTGGCGTATCCCCGTGCAGGCAGACCGTATCCGCCTCGATCCGGATCTCCTTCCCTGTGATCGCCTTCACCGTCCCCCGGGTCATCCCGAGGACCCGCTCGGCCACCGTATCCGGGGCCGTGATGAGCGAGCCCGGGATCTTCCTCGAGACCAGGGTCCCATCCTCGTTGTAGGCGCGATCGCCGAAGGCCTCGCGCGCCACCCGCAGCCCCAGCTCTCGCCCCGCCCGGACCAGCTCCGAGTCGGGCAAGCCGACCAGGATCAGATCCCCGCCGGCGTCTGCCACACCCTCGGCGATCCCCAGGCTCAATTCGCGATCCCCGACCGCGGCATTGTAGAGGGCGCCGTGCGGCTTCACGTGCTGCAGCCGCACCCCCAGAGCCTCGGCGAAGGCCCGCAGGGCCCCGATCTGATAGAGGATGTAGTCCCGGGCCTCCTGCCTCGTGATCTGCATCACCCGCCGGCCGAAGCCCAAGAGATCGGGATAGCTCGGATGCGCCCCCACGCGGACCCCCAACTCCTTGGCCCGCTCCACCGTCTGGCGCATGACGGCAGGATCCCCCCCGTGCCAGCCACAGGCCACATTCGCCGACGTGACCCACCGGAGCACTTCCTCGTCCGCGCCCATGATATAGGCGCCGTAGGATTCGCCCATGTCGCTGTTCAGATCGATGACCATGCGATCCCTCCACCATCATGAGGCCACCGCTCGCCCCGTGGCACTATGGCCGGTCGTCCCCTGGGATAAACCCAGGGGTTGCATGCTGCGCGGATGATCCTCCGCCCCGGTAAACGGGGCGGCTTCTCAGGATTTCCGTCGCGGCCTCCCTGCCTGTCCTGTTCCATGGTGCGCGTCCTGTCGCTCCAGATAGGCTTTGATCTGGGCGGGGTTCTTCCAGCCTACCGTCTCGGCGTAGTAGCCGTCTGCCCACAGTTGCTGGATCCCATGGGTCCTACGCATCTCCGCTGCTGCCATGCCTTTGATCGCGCGGACGGCCTCTGAAACCGACGCATCCGGCGGCAAACCCAACAGCAGGTGCACGTGCTCAGGCTGAACTGACATGCCAAGAATGAGATACCGCTTCGTTGCACAGATCTCCCGTGTAACCTCGACCAGCCTGTCCGCCACCTCACCAGCGAGAACGCCGCGGCGATATTTCGTTGGGAGCACCAGATGATAGTCGAGACGATGCTTGGCCGAGGTAGACTTTCTCGGCGCTGTGAACCGCGAAACTTCGGGGTCGAAGTAGGCCTTTGCCATTCCGACGACTCATCGAAACCGCCCCGTTTATCGGGGCGGAGATTCACCTGCGAAGCGCGCATCCCCTGGCTTTACGCCAGGGGCTATATGCCCAGATACACCTTCCTGACCAGAGCAGACTCCAGCACCTCTTTCGCCGAGCCCGAGACGACCATGCGCCCGCTCTCCAGCACGTACCCTCGATGCGAGACGCTCAGCGCAAGCTGGACGTTTTGCTCGATGAACAGCACGGTGATCCCAGCGGCGCCGATCTGCGTGATGATCTTCAGGATCTCTGTGACCACCAGGGGCGCCAGGCCCAGGAACGGCTCGTCAATCATGAGGAACTTGGGCCGCGACATGAGGCCCCGGCCAATGGCCAGCATCTGCTGCTCGCCCCCGCTGAGGCTGTGGGCCAGTTGATTGCGCCGTTGCCGCAGGACCGGGAACAGGCTGAAGACCCGACTCAGGCTTCCCTCTCGGTGGGGGCGGGCCCGGACCTGGTAGCTGCCCAGGAGCAAGTTCTTTTCGACCGTCAGGTAGGGAAAAACGCGCCGCCGCTCCAGAACGTGTGAGATCCCCCGCGTCACGATCTCGTGTGTGGGCAACCCATCAATCCGTTCCCCGCAGAACTCGAGGCAGCCCGCCAGGGGCCTCACCAGGCCCGAAACAGCGTTAATGATGGTGCTCTTGCCGGCGCCGTTCGGCCCCAGGAGACACACGACCTCCCCTTCGTGCACCTCCAGGGAGACCCCCCAGAGGACCTGGAAGTCCCCGTACTTCACCTGAAGATTCTGTACCCGAAGCACCCTAGGCCCTTCCCTCTCCTGCCCCCCGCAGCCCGTCGCCCGAAGCCCGTGCCCCTCCCGATGGCACGACGAAGGTATCCCCCAGATAGGCCTCGATCAACCGTCGCTCCTTCACGACCTCGGAGGGGGGGCCGTCGGCGATGACCTCACCCAGATGCAGGGCCACGATCCGGTCAGAGATGGACATGATCACCCGCATGTTGTGCTCGATCACCACCAGGGTCAGGCCCTGCTCCCGCAGGCGACCAATGAGCTGCAACAGGGTCGGGATGGTTCGTTGGTCCACACCCCCCGTCACCTCGTCCAGCAGCAGCAGGCGCGGTCGAGTGGCCATGGCGCGTGCCAGCTCCAGACGTTTCCGCTGGCCGGTGCTGAGGTCACGGGCGAAGCTGTCGCGCTTGTCCGCCAGCTCCACGAACTCCAGGTAGCGGAGGGCCTCACCCCGGGCCGCCAATGGATCTGCCCGGTGCTGCATGGCGGCGACCATGACATTCTCCAGGACCGTCATGGCGTTAAACGGGCGAAGCTTCTGGAAGGTCCGCCCGATCCCCAGTCGGTTCACCTGATCCGGTCGGCGCCCCACGAGCCGATGGTTGTCGAACCGGACCTCGCCCGCCTCCGGCCGGTAGTATCCCGTGATCACGTCGAAGAGCGTGCTCTTGCCGGCCCCGTTGGGCCCGATGAGGCCCAAAATCTCGCCGCGCCGGACGGCGAAGCTGATGTTGTGATTCGCCACCAGGCCGCCAAACCGCTTGGTGATCCCCTGCACCTCCAGGCATGCCATCAGACTCCCCGTCACCGTCGGAGAAGCCCCACCAGCCCCGCCGGCTGGAAGACAGCCACGGTGGTGAGGAGACCACCATAGATGAGGAGATCCACGGCCCGCCCCGTGCCACCGAACTGGATTCGCGTGAATTCCGACAGCGGGATCAGGAGTGCGGCCCCGACCAGCGGGCCCCACAACGTCCCCACGCCACCCACCACCGCCAGCAGGCAGATGAGGATGGAGAGGGACAGCGGGAGGACGCTGTCCGGGTCCAGGTACAGAACGTACTGCGCGTAGAAGCTCCCGCCGGCCGACACGAACGCCGCCGAGATGGCCATGGCGATGAGTTTGTACCTGGCCACGGGGATGCCCACGCTCTGGGCCGCCTCGGGGTCCTCCCGGATGGCCCGGAAATAGTAGCCCAGGCGGGTCCTCTCGATCCACCAGCTCACGAGCAGGCAGAGAACCAGGAGGACCAGCGCAACGTAATAGTATGGGTACTTGCTGGTGTGGAACTGGAATGCCAGGAGCGAATCCTTCTGAAACGGCAGGGTGAGGCCGCGGGCGCCTCCGATGAACTCCCAGTTGATGGCCAGGGTCTGGACGATCTCGCCGATGGCGATGGTGGCGATGGCGAAGTAGTGGCCTCGGAGCCGGAAGCAAGGGTACCCGATCACCTGAGACAGCGCCACGGCCACCGGGACACCCGCCAGCAGGCCCAACCAGGGGTTCCAGCCCCAGGTCGTCTGGAGGACGGCGGAGGTGTAGGCGCCCGTCCCGAAGAAGACGGCGTGCCCCAGGGAGATCTGCCCGCAGTAGCCGGCCAGGATGTTCCAGGCCTGGGCCAGCATGGCGTACAGGAAGACCCTGATCACGAGGTCGCGGTGATAGGGGAGGCGGAACACCCAGGGGAATGCCAGGGCTGCCACCAGGAGGATCGCCAAGAAGATGGTCCCCCAGCCCGTCCGCGCGGACGGCGGCGCCACGACCCCCGCCCCCGCATCCGCCACTTCGACCCCCTCGCCTGGCGGCATCAGAACTTCCCGAAGAGGCCCTGGGGTCGCACCAGGACCACCACCAGGTAGAGAACGAAGACCGCGACATACTTGAAGGCCGGTGCGATCAAAAGGCCGCCCAGGACTTCGATGACCCCGATGATGACACCGGCCACCAGCGACCCCGGGATGCTCCCGAACCCCCCCAGGGCCACGGTCACGTAGGCGATGAGGGCGAAGAGACTGCCCACGTGAGGAAACACGTAGAAGAAGTTCGCCAGGAAGGCCCCCGCGACCCCCACGCAGGCGGCGCCGATCCCCCACCCCAGGGCAAACATCCGCTCCGTATTGATCCCCATCAGCGCCGCCGCCTGCCGATCCTGGGCCGTGGCCTCCAGGGCAAACCCCGTCTCCGTCCTGGTGATGAACCAGTACAACATTCCGAAGGCCGCCAGGCAGGCCACGCTGGCCACCGCCTGGGGCAGCCCGACCGAGACACCGAGGATCCGGACCGGCCCCTGCACCCAGGCTTTGGACACCTGGCGGAAGTCGGGCGTCCAGAGAAACTGCGCCGCCGCCCGCAAGAAAATTCCCAGGCCGAAGGTCGCGAAGATCTGGGCCAGCATGGGGCCGCCCAGGATGCGCCGGATGATTCCCCGGTAGGTGAGCCAGCCCAGCAGGAACAGCACCCCTGCCGACAGCGGCACGCTGAGGAGGGGATCCAGGGCAAACAGGGCGTACGCCCAGAAGGTCGTGTACATGCTCAGCATCAGGAATTCGCCGTGGGCGAAATTCACGATCTCCATCAGGCCGAAGATCAGGCTCAGGCCCGCGGCAATGAGCGCGTACACGAACCCCATGAGGATCCCGCTCAGGATCCCCTGGATCAGGACCTCGGAAGAGGGAATGGTGAATATGGACATGAATGAAAGGGGGGCGGGGCCGAACCGGTGCTCACCCTCGCCCCCTGGGAATTGTCGGGGTTGCCCCCGCCAAAAATCAGGTATGCTGCCTTCGCGCCTCTCGCCTGTGCTCGACGCAGGCTCGGCTCTCGGCTCTCTGCTCTACTTCCTCTGGGACCAGGCCGGGATCGGGTAGAGCGCCTCCCGCGTGGCCAGCTCAAGCGGGTAGATGGTGTGATACGCACCGCCCTGGAGTTGCTGCAGGATGGCCCGCACCCCGGCGTTCTGCCCCTTCTCGTCGAACCTCACCCCCGTCCACGGCATGATGAGGTGGTCGGCCGGGAGGTTGGTCTCGCGTAACGCCTTCTGGATCGCCGCGGGATCGGTCGAGCCGGCCCGGTTGATGGCGTCCACGAGTGTGATGAACCCCGTGAAGGCGCGGGCCGAGACGTCGCTGATGTCGCGGCCGCCACTCAGCTTCTTGAACATCTCGTTGATCACGGGGATGAGGGGCTTCTTGGCCGCCAGGTCCAGGGCAAACGGCGCCCGGGTGATCGCCCCCTCGGCCTCCTTCCCCATCTCGGCCACGAACTTGGGATCGGTGTACCCCGCATTCTGGGCAATGATGGCCTTCGGGTTATAGTCCAGGTTCTTGGCCGTCCGGGTCAAGAGGATGGCGTCAGAGGTGTAAAGGCTGGGGAGCAGGACATCGGCATTGGCGGTCTTCAGGCGCCCGATCTCGGCGTCCAGGCTGGTCGTCCCCGTCCGGAAGGGGATTCTGGCAACCACCTCGTAGCCATACTTTTTCGCCAGCTCATCCTGAACCTTGGCGCTATCCGCGCCGAACTGGGTGTCCTCGTTCAGGATGGCGACGCTCTTGAACTTGATCCCCCGCTTCTTCTCGAAGTCCCGCATGAAGTCGAACATCGCCAGGCTGAAGTGGCCGTCGTGCGGGCTGGTCCGGAAGAACCACTTGAAGCCGCGCTCCGTGAGGGCCGGCGAGGAGGAGTCGGCATTCAGCAGGGGGATCCCCATGCGCTCGGCCACCTGGCTGGCGGTGTTGGTCACGCTGGAGAAGTAGGCGCCGAAGAGGGCGTGAACCTTCTCCTGGGTGATCAGCCGCTCCGCCTCGGCCAATCCGAGGTCCGGCTTGCCCTGGTGATCCACCACCACGATGCGGACCTTGGCCCCGCCCAGCCTGGGCAGTCCCGCCCCCTTGCCCAAGGGCATGTTGATATCCACGTCGTTGTTGATGATGTCCAGGGCGACCTTGACGACGTTGACCGCGTCAATCCCGATTTGCGCCACCGGCCCGGTCATGGGATACAGGACCCCGATGACCACCTCTCTGGTTTGCGCCGCCGGCGCCGTGGCCAAAGCCAGCACCGCGGCCACGGCCATGAGCGAGACCTGGACCCACCGGAAGTACCTTCGCCTGATCATGACGCCCCCCCCCTTCTCTCGTCGCGGTCGCGCGTTGACACAGCGGGCAATGGCCCCGATTCCCTCGAAGACTCTGCCCTCGGGTGGGCGGGATTGTATCCGGCCCCTCCAGCCAAGTCAAGGCGGGGTTGGCCGCCGTTGGGCGCCGTTCCGGAGCCGTCCCGTCCTTCCTCTTCCGTAGGCAACGACCGCCCTGCGACCCTCACCTTCTTCGCGGTCTTGTCAAGCGGAGAACCTTGGGGTAGGCTGCCTTTCCGGGGAGGAGGTGAACGGCAATGCCCGGAAGCGTACAGCGTGCCTTGGATTCCGGGAAGCGATTTCTCTGGGATGTGCCTGAACGCCCTGCGGGCAGGGCGCGCAGAGCGATCCTCTGGTTCATTCACCTCGTCTATAAGCTGCTGCTCGAGTTTAAGAAGGGGCAGCTCACCGTACGGGCGGCAAGCCTTGTCTACACCACAATTCTGACCATTGTGCCGGTTCTCACCGTTGCGTTTTCGGTGCTCAAGTCCATCGGCGTCCATAACAAGCTCCAGCCCCTCTTGTACCAATTTCTCGAACCGTTGGGGTCAAGGGGGACTGAGATCACGGATACCATTGTCTCCTTTGTGGACAACGTCAAGGTCGGCGTCCTCGGCTCGATCGGTTTGGCGTTCCTGCTCTATACGGTCATATCATCAATCCAGCAGATTGAAGGGGCGTTCAATTATACGTGGCATGTCACGAAAGAGCGAAACCTGGCGCGGAAGTTCAGGGACTATCTGAGCGTTATTCTGGCGGGTCCGGTGCTGCTTGTTTCGGCTGTCGGTCTCACCGGTACGGTGCTGACCCTCACGGTGACGAAGAAGCTGCGGGCCATCGCGCCGTTGGGCGTCCTCATCGAGACCGCAGGCAATCTGGTCCCGTACTTGATGGTCTTTCTTTCCTTCACGCTGCTCTACTATCTTCTTCCCAACACCCGGGTGCAGTTCCGATCGGCGCTCGTCGGCGGCATTTCCGCCGGTGTGCTCTGGCAGACGGGCGGACTGGCATTCACCTCCTTCGTCGTCTCTTCAGTGCAATACCCCGCTATTTATAAAGGATTCGCTATATTGCTCCTGTTTCTCATCTGGCTGTACTATAGCTGGCTCATTCTTCTTGTAGGCGCCAAGATATCGTTTTACCACCAGCATCCGACGCTGCTTGCCATGAAGGATGAATCAGAGCTTTGCAGCCAGCGTATGAGGGAACGGACAGCGCTTGCCGTCATGTATCTCATCGGTCTGCATTATTACCACAACAGGCCGCGCTGGACGCACGGGAAGCTGGTCAGAACCATAGGCCTTCCGCTCGGGCATTTGCAGGAGATCCTCGACCTTCTGGTGGCACGGGGCATCCTGCTCCAGCTTGCGGATGACCAGTCCTATATGCCAGCCCGTGACCTCGATATGATCAGCGTTGCCGACATCATCACAACCATGAGAGACGTCGGAGATCCTACGCCCCATTTTATATCCCGCATCGGCGCGCCGGCCGAAATCGACATTCTGCTTGAACGCATTGAAGTCCATGGTCTCGAAGGCACCGAGACCATTACGATCAAGTCCTTGGTCCTCGCCGCCCCTGCCCCCCACGCTGCCTGAGCTGATAAGAATTTACGTTGGGGGCACTGTGCCGTTCGGCCCCCGGGGGGTGCGCTCGTTCGCGAGTACGGGGCGGCCCCTGGACGGGTGTCAAGCGGAAACCGAACGAGGCGCACCCGGACGTAGGCCGTCAACTGCCCGGGGGCTGAACCGCGCGGACTCGCGGGCGGCCGTGGCGATGGTGGCAGGCAAGATTACGCGGCGATGGAGTCCGGCGGGCTGTGCGCTTGGGCGGGCCAGAGCCCAAGGAGGGTGGGGATCGTACGTACCACAGTTCTGGCAGTCGTCGAGAATCGCAATTGTCAGCATGATGCCCTTATCGGTCGAGCCATCCGGCGGCCCTGGTTTCGGCGAGCAACTCCTCGACGATTTGCGGCGCCAAGCCGACGTACGTGGTCGGATCGAGCACCGCGCGCAATTCGGCCTCGGACAGCGCCTGCCGCACCTGCGGGTTTTGCATGAGCGATTGCTCGAACGTGATGCCCTGCTCGATGCCGTGCATCGACGCCTGGTACACCAGCTCGTGCGCGCTCTGCTTGCCGAGCGTGTCGGCGAGGGCAAACATCACCCGCTCGGAGAGCAGAAATCCCCCGAGCAGGTCGAGATTCCTGCGCATCTTATCGGTGTGCACGACTAGCCCCGACAACACATACTTGCTCTGCGTCAACATCACGCCCAGCATCAGGCACGCTTCCGGCAGCGCCTTCCACTCCATACGCCATGCGGCGCCGTCGCGCTCGTGCTCGACGAACATGGCTTCCTGCATCATCCCCACGCTGTAGCGGATCGCGCGGCTGACAGTAACGATGTTCTCGCAAACCGATGGATTGCGCTTGTGGGGCATCGTGGAGGAACCGACCTTGCCTTCGTTGAACGGTTCTTCCAGCTCGTTGACCTCGTTGCGCTCGGCATTGATGATCTCGTTGGCGATCTTGCCGAGCGTGCCGCCGATCAAGCCCAGCACGCCGACG
This sequence comes from Candidatus Methylomirabilota bacterium, assembly GCA_016209725.1. Classification (GTDB taxonomy): domain Bacteria; phylum Methylomirabilota; class Methylomirabilia; order Methylomirabilales; family 2-02-FULL-66-22; genus 2-02-FULL-66-22. The sequence goes on from JACQVO010000232.1 coordinate 13,691, forward strand.
TATTCGGCGAGTCGGTCGCGCGCCGGCTGCCAGCTAATGTCGGCCACGCCCAAGCCGAGCCGCTTCATCACCCGTCGATCGAGCTCGATCGCCTGCGGCCCGTACGAAGCCTTGCTGCCGACCGCGCCGACCAGACAGCCGACGAATACGCGTGGCTCCAACTGCTTCATGCGGTCGTAGTGACGCGACACCTCGGAGAGCCACACGGCGCACTTGTGACCGAAGGTGATTGGCAGGGCCTGCACCCCGTGGGTGCGCCCGACCATCGGGGTCGCCTTGTACGTCTCGGCGAGACGATACAACTCGCGGCCGATATCACACAGGTCCCGCAGAACAATACCATGCGCTTCGTACACTTGCAGGACCATACCGGTATCCAGCACGTCCTGCGTGGTCGGCCCGAAATGGACGTACTCGCCCAGACTGCCTTTGCACGCCTTCTGCAGCGCGCGCAAGCTCGGCACCAGCGGATGCTTGACGTGACGGACTTCCACCGCGACGGCTTCGAGGTCGATGTTTGCAACTTTCGCCTTGGCCGCGATCTCTGCAGCGGCCTCGCGTGGAATTATGCCGAGTTCGGCCTGCTCCAGCGCAAGCGCCGCCTCAAAATCGAACCACTTCTGCACGCGGTTCTCGTCGCAGAAGATGGCACGCAGCTCGTCAGTACCCCAAAGGTGTTTGAGTAGAATTTGGTCAAAAACGCTGGACGGCACGTGGTCCTCGCGGTTGTTTGCGGGGTTGGGCGATTGTCTCACGCTGAGAGGGTGTCACTCGCGAAAGCGCCTGAGCGCCCGTGGACTGTGACGGCCGTCACGCGAGCGCAGCACGTACGCGCCGATACCGACCAGGCAGCCGAGACACTCTTCCACCAAGCCAGCGAGCTCAGGTGGTGGGGATTTTCTCTTGGGCGGTGCCGGGCACCAACGCCCGCGAGGCCGGGGCAGGGTCGGGCAAAGGCCAAACCCGGCCCAACGCTGCCACACGCGGGGGACCGATGTCAAGGCCAAAGGGGTCTGGGGAGCGCTCCTGCCGGAGGCAGACCTGGGACTTCCGCTGACCCAGCGTTCAGCACGCGAGGTGAGGGCCATAACTGCGCGGGCCCCCACCAGGGTTACCACATGGCGTCGAGCAGTGGAAGGATTTCTTCCGCTCGCTCCACGCGCCTTGGGTTGGAGGCCATCAACGGATCATCCAGGACATGCTCGGCAACGGCGGGAAAGTCCCGGCGGTCCGCACCGATCTCGCGCAGACGGGTGGGAAGCCCCATGCTGCGGATGAGCTTCCGCAGGGTTCGGGCCACGCGGGAGCCCACCGTCTGTGGGTCCTCGCGCGGACCTGCCCGAAGACTCATGCAGTGAGCGATCTGATGCATCCGAACGCCGGCTTCCTTGGCGTTGAACTCAATGACTGCGGGCATCGTGAGGCATGAGGTTACCCCGTGAGGGACGCCCCAGCGCGCACCGACCTGATGACCGATGGCGTGGCTGAGTCCAAGACGGACGTTCATGATCCCGAAGATGGCGAGCCACGCCCCGGTTTGGCAGTGGCCGCGGACCTCCAGGTCTACCGGATCTCCCGTCGATCGGGGAAGATGCGTGACGAGAGCCGCCAGGCCGGCCTGGGCCATGGCCTCGGTGACCGGCTGGCGGTCGTTTGAATAGAGGGTTTCGACGCAGTGGTCAATGGCCTTGACGCCCGAGGAGAGCCAGAGGTCGGATGGCGTTTCCAGCGTCAGCTCTGGATCCAGAATCACAAAGCGTGGCGCCAGGTTGTAGTAGATGAAGAGCTGCTTGCTCCGACTCTCTTCATGCTTCATGGATGCGGAGAATGTGAATTCCCCGCCGGAAAGCGTGGTCGGGATGGCAATGTGGGGGAGCACCGGCCCGCTCACCCGGACCGTTTCGAACGCCGAGACGGCGCTCCTCCGCTGCCGGGGCGTGATCAGCGGGGCAAGGTCGGACCATGCCTTGGCCCCGCTGGCCAGGAGCAGATTGCAGTCTTTGGTGGTGTCCGTCGCCGTCCCACCTCCCACGCTGACCAAGGTATCCGCGCCGCTCCGCTTGACTTCCTCTGTCGCGGCGAAAACGGCGCTCTCGGGGACGTGGGCTTTGGTCTCCGTGAAGACGCCGCACAGCCGGCTGCCCACGATCCCCTTCAGCCGGGCCAACCCTCGGGACCGCGCCACGCTCCGCGTCGTAATGGCGAAGACCCGCTTTGCGGCAAGCGACTGGAGGATGGCGTCTATGTATGCAAGGGCCCCCCGGCCGAAGGCCACCGCTTCGAGAGGCGGGACACAGTAGGTGGCGTAGGTTCCCTTTGGTTGCATGGACCGTCCTCCTCATATGTTGTTCCGTCGGTCGCCCTGCCGCCAGGCTGGCGTGGTGCTGCGTCACCGGAAAGCACTGGAGTCAGAAAAATGATGGGAGGTTAAGCCAGAGGGACACATGACCGTCAGGGAAAGGGATGTGGAGAAGACGACCAAAGAAGCCGTAGGTAAAGGCCCAGGTCGCTGCCGTGAGGAGAAGACTGAGGGACCACTTTTCGTGAGCACCGATTTTGAGTAGGGCAAACGTACAGAGAGTCACCCCGGTGGAGAAGCCGAACAACCAAATGGCTACGAAATACCCGGCCATCCAGGCGAAAATACCTGCCGTGCGACGATTAACGACATTCCTTGAGAGTTCTGACCCTTCCACCGCCACATCCCCACCCGCGTTGCTGACCTTCCCCGTCAATTCCATGAGGCATTGGGTGATGACAAGACCCAGAACAGGAAAGCCAATCGCCCAAGGGAAGAGGCCCGCCCGAAAATTGAACCGCCGACTCTCCCAGAGAGCCCACACAAGCCCGGCGAGGATCAGGAGAGTGAAGAGTATTCCCCAGTTCAACGGCGATGGCTCGGCCCCATTGGTGCTCGCCGCATTGGGGACCGAAGGCTGTCCTTTCTGCCTTCGCCTTGCTTGCCATCGCTGGAGGAGAGGATAGAAACCGCCAACCAGGGTTAACACCCCGATCGCCAGGACGCCTGGGCGTGCAAGCCAGGCGGCTCCATAGTTGTCGGTCGAGAGGAAAAGCCTGCTTTCAGCCAGAGGCCCGAGCACCAGGCCGAGAATCAAGGGTGGGCGCGGCCAGTTGAGCCGCTGCAATATCCAGCCCAGTCCCCCAAACATCAAGACAAGGACAAGATCTTCGAAGGTATTTTTTTCCGCGAAGGCCCCCAGAAAGATCAGCATGATAATCAGAGGGAGAAGGAGACTCCCCCGAATCTGGGTGACTCGTATCAGTTGTTTCAGGAAAAGGAAACAGAGCCCCACCGTAATGATGTTGGAGATGACGGTGATCCACACGAAGGAAAAGGTCAACCCCAGGTGTCCCTGCGGTTCCGGAATGAGCATGTCGGGACCGGGCACCACCCCATGGATGAGAAAGGCCCCTAACAGAATCGCCATCGTGATGCTGGCGGGAATACCAAAAGCAATCGTGGTAATGAGGCTCCCTCCCAATGTGGAATTATTGGCCGCTCCCGGCCCCAAGACCCCCTCAACGGCCCCCTTGCCGAATCGCTCTCTGTCCCGAGAGCTTTGTACCGCGTGGGCATAGGCCAACCATTGAGTCGTTGCACCTCCAATTCCGGGAATGACGGCCGCGTACGCACCAATCGCACTGCAGCGGATGACCATCCACCAGTGGCGGAAGGTGTCCTTGACGCCGTCCATGACACCCCCCAATTTCTCCACGCGCCCCCCGGCAATGGTTGACCTTTGAACTGCGAGATCGACGACTTCGGGGATCGCGAAAAATCCGAGGGTGATAGGAACTAATCCAATTCCGTCCCACAGGAAGGTCTGGCCGAAGGTGTAGCGTTGAATCCCGGACATCGGGTCGAGCCCTACTGTCGCAAGAAAAAGACCGAGTCCTCCCGAGATAAGACCTCGCAAGAAGTCTTGACCGCTCAAGGAGGCGACAAAGGTGATACCGAGGACGGCGAGCATGAAGAACTCCGGCGAGCCAAATGTCAGGACGAGGGGACGGACAACAGGGATAGCCGAGGCCAAGGCAAGGGCACCGAAGATCGCCCCCACCAAAGAACTCATAAGCACCGCTCCCAATGCGCGTCCTGCCTCACCCTTCTTCGCCATGGGATGGCCATCTACAACGGTGGCCGCAGCGGTTGGCTCGCCCGGGACACCGACGAGAATCGAGGTGATGTCCCCGGTCGTGTTCACCACCGCCGTCATCCCGAGGAGAAAGCAGAAGGCCTCCACCGGATTCATCTTTACGATGAAGGGAAGCATGAGCGCAAGGGTCGTTGGACCCCCTAATCCCGGCAGGATCCCGACAAAAAAACCGATTGCGATGCCCAACAGCATCAGTCCAAAGGCAGTCCCCGACGCGATCTGAGTGAGGCCGAAGACCAATGCCTGGGCCATCCCTGTCACGGGAGAACATCCTTCAGTCCGTGCAACTCCCACCCGGTGTCCAGGTGGGAGTTGCACGTGGCGGATTATCGAAAAAGGACCTCTTGAAGTTTCGCCACGACGACAGGCTCTAAGCTGAAGAGACCGGCCACGGCTTTCTTTAACTCTTCACCCGTCACAAGATCAATATCCAGTCTGGCCCTGTCAGCCTCCTCGAGGAACTCCTTGTCTCTCAAGGTATCCTGGAAGGCCTTCGCAAGTGCCTGCACTCGTTCTTGAGGTGTGCCGGGAGGGAGGGCGAATGGTCGGGAAAATTCGCCGGACTTATGGAGACCTACATCAATCAGTTGGCGTGCCTCCTCGGTTCGGGCAAGACTCATGGCGAGGGGAACCTTCGGCAAGTCCGCAAATGGTTTTGGAACCGCCTGCAATACGGCGACGACATCCCCCGATTCCAAAGACTTACGCCATGTGGCCCTCATACTCGCCCACGCATAAGAGGTTCCCGCCACTTCTCCGCTCTCAACGGCGAGTCGCTGCTCAGAAGTTCCCTTGTAACCGGAGACCAGTTGAATCGGAAGTCCCAGTGCCGTCTTCGCGATCCTGATGGCATTGTCGGGTGCGGCGCCGGGAGCCTGTCCCGCCATCTTCACCGTCGTCTTGGAGGCCATCCATTTCTCGAGACTCGTGATACCACTCTTCTTGGAGAAAGCGAATACCGCCTCCTCCTTCGCGGAGGCCCCGATGAATTCGAATTTCTGTGCATCGAACTCAACCCCCTGCTGTTTCATGAGCTGATTAAAGAACAGGTTTCCAATGAAATGGCCGATGGTAAGACCATCGGGTTTCGCCACCCGAAAGAGGTGGTTCGCTGAAATAAGGCTTCCGGCTCCGGTCATGTTTTCAACGATGAGAGTGGGATTGCCGGGAATGTGCTTGGGCATATGCCGCGCAATCAACCTGGCGTACGCATCATAGCCCCCTCCAGCCGGTAGGCCAACAATGATGCGGATGACCTTGCCCTCAAAGAAGGGTGCGGCACCAAGCGCAATGCCCGAAAAGGATGTGATTCCAACCAGAACTGCCGCAATAGAGACAAGTGTCTTATGCATCCTGAATCTCCTCGCCCTCCCTCCTCGTCGGATTGAGAGCCGATAGGAATGTGATGATCGACAGGGTATCATCCTGCCGATCCAGGGACAGGACCAAGTCAGCCATCCGCTCGGCCTCAACAGCGCCGATCACGCCTTCCACATTGACCAGGAATTTCTCTCGCAACGCCGCTTCGCCAAGCGGCTTCTGAGGACTGCCGAGATTGTGCTCCTCGACGCGCTCCAGCACGCGTCCATCTCGGAGTCGGATCTGCACCCATCCCTTGTACCGCTCGCGGCCAGGAGCATCGGGGTCGATCTGGTACGCCGTGCGTTCCGCCAACGCACGCACTCGCGGATCCGACCTGCGCTCTTCGGAGAAGCTGCGCGGGCCAATCTCGCCGAAGACCAGGGCTTCCGCGATGATATGCGGCAGGCTGATGCGCGCTGAGCCGACAGTACGCGGATTCCTCCTTTCCTCCGCGGGCTCACACACCAGAGCCACCATGTATTCGGCGACCGGACAGACAATACCGACGATCTCATCGCTCTGGAAGGCCTCGAGGCGACGGAGATGAAGCGCCGCGTCGATGAAGGAGTGAGTCACATGGGCTGTCGGGTACGGCTTGAATGAAACGTTGCGCGACTCCCACCGCTGTCCGATCCCATCGCAGATGACCGACGGGTCCACGGCCGCCTCACCCTGCAAGTGGGTCCGGAATATTCCGAACTTTCCTTCAAGGCTTTCCGTCGGTCCCGTGACCCCCGCGGCTGCCAACTGGGCCGCCAACACTCCCGAGGACGCCGCAAATCCGGTATGACAGAAGCGAACGTCGCTCCCGTCAAGCCACGCCTGCATGATCCCCGCACCGAAACTCGCGGCAATGCCGATGGCGTGTTGGGTTCTCACGGGGTCGAGGCCGAGGAACCGAGCCGCGGCGATGGTCGAGGCAAAGACTCCGAGGACGCCGGTCGGGTGGAGGCCTCGCCGGTGAAACTCGCCTGGCGCGGCCATGCCGATCCGACAACACGCCTCTACACCGGCAGCAACCGAGGCGATCAGTTCCCGTCCTGTTGCCGGCCGGTCACCGGCCAGGGCCAGCACCGCGCAAATTGCCGGGCTCGACGGGTGGATCACCGTGCTGTTGTGAGTATCGTCGTAATCAAGAGCCGCCGCCAGCGTACCGTTCGCAAACGCATTGAACAGTGGAAACCGGGTTGCGCCCGCCGGAGCAAACGCCCGCGTCTCCGATGCCGTAACGTACGTACGCGCCACCTTCTCAATGGCGGCCCCCACCGCGCTCCTCCGTCCCGAGACGCACACCCCGACCACGTCGAGGATACGCAGCTTCGTGGCGTCGGCAATGTCTGACGGAATGGAGGCAAAGTCGAGATTGGCCGCCCAACCCGCTACGCCGAGCGAGATCGACATCATGGCTGTTCATCCCTGATTCCCATCGCCGCGAAGTGAGTTCCGTAGCGGCAAAGGTCCCCGGGGGTGCCCCGAGGTGCTGGGCTGCGCGAGGGGTGGCCGGCGGGGGATCCATTGCGCTTATCCCTGCAATGGGTCGTCGCCGTGAACCCACGGGGCCTACCGATCCAGTCCCCTGGCCCCCCTTGATTCCGTCTACCGCGACGGCCCCGCTTCACGGACCCCAGCCCGGGGGCGCGACCCGGTGCCGGGACGCCCCAGCCTTCGCCGCAGCCCGGCGTCCAAAGGGGTACCCCCGGGGGCCGACGGCAACCAATGAATCCAGTCCGTTACAAGTTAACTAAGCGGCATTGCCCGTTAGCCATGCTCCGGTTCCTCGCTCATACCGGCTGCTGGCCAAGCTGGTAGGACTTGCTCGCCCGGCGGCCCTGTGGGGACCCCCACCCGCCCACTCCGTGGGTTGCCGGGCGCCCTTTCCGAGCCCGCTTGGTTCCTGAGGGTGCCCGCTGGGCGGCGAGCATGGGGCAGCCCGTGGCTCCGTGTCAAGCGGAAATCGCCGGAAGACCACCTGGACACGAACGAGGCGCAGACTGGACCGCCCAGCGTCTGTATCATGCGGACTCGAGGAAGACCGTGGCTATGAGAGAATTCACCGCCAAGATCACGCGGCGATGACCCGCTGCCGGGAAACCGGCAACAGGTACCCCGCCGGCGGACTGATGGCATGGGCAGGCCAGAGCCCAAGAAGGGTGAAGACCTTTTCGATGACCGCAGGCTGCTCGATGAAGGCGATGATCCGCATGGCGCTACCACACCGAGAGCACACGAGGGAGGTCACAGGGCCTGCCAATACCTGCAACCCTCCACAAGTCCTGGGATCAACCTGAGACGCCCCCTGTGAGATCGAGCGGGCCTCATTTGTCCTTGATTCCTTGCCATACCCTGGGGAGATTCGATGTCCCCGTCGCGTTCCATCAGGTGATGCTCCGGGCGTTAGAGGAGTGTCGCCTGTTCCGCGAGCTCGATTTCCCGACGGGTTCATCCATGGGTTGCGTGCCCGTGGTCGGCCCGCGCTGTTTGCACAGCTGCAGTGCGACCACTCCTCGTCCCCCTCGCCTCCTCGCACCTCGAATCGGTCGCGCCACTGCGGAAGCGCGGCTAATGAAAGTAAAGAGCGTAAGGAAGCAACGTCCCCTCTACAGTTCTCACGCAGAGATGCAAAGGCCGCCAAGATCGCACGGAATCCCTCGAAACATGCTGCCGCAGACCGGGAACATTCTGGCCGCAGTGAACCGGCACCATGTGGGACGTCCCGGCTCGTCATTGCGTTCTTGGCGAGCTTGGCGGTTCAATTGCACTTTCTGGATTAGTCCGGGGAAACTCGGAGAGGCGGTTCGGAGGATTTCGGACCGGGGGCTTCGCTTATCCCGCCTAGGCGGGACCGGCAACTCTTTGCGATCCTTGCGGTGAAAGTTCTGGCTCCGTGCGGGTTTGTCTTAGCCGTCGCGTCAGCGTATGGAGCGACTCTGCCGGTCGGATCAGGACAGGGTATCGCTCCTCGCCCCAGAACAGGCGGGGGGCGCCAAGGATCACCACATGGAAGCCCATGCCCCGGTACATTCGCACGACAGCAGTGGCGAATATGCCGCAGGCCTCGGTGCAGTCGCGCGCTCGCATCTCGATCCAGGTTCGACTCAGAAGCGCGGCCAAGACCCGATGCCGTGCATCCCTGTAGGCCGGGGCAACACACATCCGCCCCACATCCATCACCCGGGTCCGCGGCTCGACCTTCAGGTCAAAGGCCTCCTCCGTGGGAAGCGGGTGTCCCGGGGCCGCCCGGACCAGACGGGTGGCGGCAGCAAGCGCATCGGCATCCCACGCCACGACCTGGACTGCCGCGTCATCGTAGGCATCCCGTTCGAGGCCATCAGGGAAGTCCGCCGGCCTGGCCCAGCCCTTCTCGACCACAATGGAGTATCGCAGGCGGTACACCGCCTCATGCTCCGCGGGGGATTGTGCGACGCCAAATA